>NZ_JBFTRJ010000011.1:0-235153 GCF_056399465.1 Variovorax sp. 01N425
GCCCTTTTTACGCCCGGCAGAAAGAAGTGGATCGTGGCGGCGTTGACCAACGCGGCTTCTCCGGACAGCCGCGCGGCGTGCTTTCGTCTGGACGCCGATGTGGTCGTCGACAAGGCAGCGCAAGTCAATGAGTTCCTCGCCTATTGCGCCGTCGAGCATTGACGGGCGCGCGGACGCCACCCAGTCCCGTGCGACAACTTTTCTGGGGGGGATGTGATCCCATATGCCCCCTAAGGCGAGAGGGGGAGTTCTCATTGGCGTGATGCCTGCAAGCGCAGATGGTTATTTGTATCTCTTCGTACAAGGGCGCACTCCGTCCGCCTACAACCAGTCGCCATGAGCGATGAACAATCCCTCTCCATCATGGAAGTGGAAAACTCAGATCAACATGGATTGGCGATCCAGGCTGCCGAATGGCGCCGACGAGCGCTCCGTGGTGATCGAGATGCCCGAGGCATCGCGCATACGCTCGAAGTAGAAGTCCGACGGCTCCGCGGCAGCGCTCCGGCCATCAATCACGAACTCGACACCCGCCCTCTCGCTGTTTGGGCCGCTGCACGGCCCTGGTGGAAGCGTTGGTAAGGCAGTCTAAGCGGCCATTGCACGACCTTGTTTTAGAAAGAAGGCGTCGCGTTGCGCGACCACGGGTGTTCGGCGGGTCGACCGCCAAGCTCTCGCCGGGAATCCGCAAGCCGACCGCTTCGACTTCATCGTGCTGAGCGAGCTGGGCTGCTTCCTCGGCCGCAATGACGTGCGCCTGCTGGCTGGCTGCTGCCAAGACACGCTGGAAGCCGGCGGCACCTTGGTGGCCCGCGACTGGTGGCCCGATTTCGCACAGCACAGACTCCCCACGCAGAAAGTACATTGCGCGCCGGCTTCGCTCGGCTTGGCACGCCTGGCGTCCACGAGGAAGACGATTTCGTGCTCCAGGTCTGGACACGCGATGGCCGCTCGGTGGCCGAACGCGAGGGCATCCGGTGACCGGCGTCGTCGTTTCCCGCGCGAAACAGTGCGCGCATCGGTGCGGTGCTCAAGGCCATCCGCCGATGAATTTCGCCGATCATGATAACGACATTGACCCGAGATCAAGGCGCCGGCGCTCAAAGATGCGAACTCGAGGGAAGGCCGGAAAGAACAGCGCGTTCATCAAAGCACCTCTTCCAAGTGCGCGCGACGCTTCGCACTTGCCTTTTCGCCGACTTTGTACATGGGCCGCGATTGCGAGTGAGGTCGGAAAAAGACGCTCACGCCGCGGGAAGCGTCCTCAGGTCTCCGACAGAGCGCGGAGAATTCTCAGGCGTTCCTGTGTGGCTCTCAGGACGGATTCAGAAGACCAGGGGGCGGTGCAGTGGCATGGTCGTCCATCTCAGTGCAGAGGGTTTCGTCCAGTACCGGCATCACCCCCTTCAGCAGCCTTGTCTCGACTGCAAGCACGACAGCGAGATGCAGTGTGCTTGGCAGGACACGTCCATTCAGATAGTCAAGGACCAACGTTTCGGCAGCAAACAAGGAAAGTGACATGGCGCGGGCCTATCGGACATCACGCCACAGTAGCGGTGGCCGCCGTCGAAGTCTGTTCGATACCGCGCCTATGCGCCACAACCCAGGGTCTGGTCCAAACACCGTCCGCACCTACTGCCCAGCGTTGCCTCGGAGCCGTCGGCGAAGACTAGGGGGCCATCCGTTTATGCCGAAGCACGCCTTGATCAAGGCGGGGGCTAAGTCGCAGCGAGCGCACATGTTCGGTATCGCACGGACAAGACGCAGGCGACCTTCTATAAATTGGGAGCTGAAGTGGTCTTGCGCACTTTGCCGGGCGCTTGAGCAAGCGCGCGTACATGCATGGCACCCTCCAATTTCGACCGAAAAGAACGGCTTCGTATGAACACGTTTTTCAATCCCAAGGCTTCGATCCTCGTTGTTCTCATGCTGGTGCTGCCAATGGCACAGGCAGCGACCATGACCAAGGCCGAGTACCGGGCCGGCAAGACCCGCATCAGCGCGGACGTCAAGGTCGGCAAGGCGGCGTGCGCCCCCTTGGCCGGCAACGCCAAGGACATCTGCATCGAAGAAGCAAAGGGCAAGGAGAAAGTTGCACGCGCAGAACTGGAGTACGGCTATACCGCCAAGTCCAGCGACCAGAACAAGATGCTGGTTGTGAAGGCAGAGGCGGCCTATGCAGTCGCCAGGGAAAAGTGCGATGACCAGTCGGGCAATGCCAAGGACGTGTGCGTCCAGGAGGCCAAGGCTCTCAAGTCCAAGGCGCTGGCCAACGCCAAAATGGGCAAGGAGATCGGCGAGGCCAAAGTCGATGCCAGCCAGGCGAAGCGGGATGCCGACTACAAGGTCGCTACCGAGAAGTGCGACAGCATGTCGGGTGACGCCAAGGCAAGTTGCATGGCCGCTGCCAGGACAAAGTTAGGGAAGATCTGAATCTGCGAGGTGCGCAAGGACTACTCATCGTGGAAGCCCGCAAGCTCAATGGTCTCTGGCCGACCACGGATGACTTACCGCGCCGCTGGCTCGAGGCGTCTGCTCCCAGCCTGTCCCTCCAGGATCAACCACTCCGGTTTTCATGCCCACGGCAGCGAACGATACAGCGCCAGCACTCTGCCCATGGCATCTTCGAACGCGGGGAGGTCACCTTACATCGGACCGCAGATCTTCGTAGCCCTTCCGAGCCATTTCCATCACTTGGACAGCCTCCATGGCCCTTGCGTCAGGAATGACGCCCTTGGAGGCACAGGAAGCCAACAAGATGTTGTGGATCTTGCTCAGATCCGCGGAAGAGATCGCCTCGCCCGATTCCAACAACAACCAGATGTCATAGACGTCCTGGCGCCGGTTTCGCCTTCGGATCGGCTGCTGAAGCAAGGAGCGCATCTTTTCAGCCAGCACATTGTGTAGCGTGTACGAGCGAATGGTGGCTCCCCCATCCAGCTCCAACATCTCCACGTCGAAGACGGCCTCGTTGAAGCTGTAGTCGATCTCGACCACTTGGGCGGATTTGCCGGCGTTCAGCCGGGCCATGGCGGTCGCATTGGTTTTGTCTGCGAATCCGATCTTCAACGCCAGGTTGTGGTGGGTGCGATTCTCCCCTTTGGGCTCGAGCCTGTGTGACTGTAAGCGGCACGCCGTACTGTAAGGCAGCCTCTCCTCTGCCGCGAGCAAGCCTTCGCGAATCTCCGACAGAACGGCCTCCACACTCTCGGGCGCGTACTTGTCGCTTGTGGAAAAATCCAGGTCCCGCGTATATCGCGAGCTGTCATAACGAATGGCCAGCAACAAGCCGCCTTTCATGACCATCTTGGCCTGCAGGTTCTGAGAATGGCCAATGCTGTCCAAGATCGTATGGACGGCCTCGCGGAAACCCTGCTGGCCATTGGGCGCATTCGTCACCCATGCGGCGATATCGACTTCGTTCACGGTGACTCCGGGACGGAATCCGGTGGCGCCAAAGACGGCACGTTCAACGACAACATCCATCTCTCCGAAAAGACCGGGGCGTACTCCTCCTGTGGATCCAGCTTGCGCGATCCGCCGCGCTGGACGCTCGATGCCCAGTCGTCGATGCGAGAGTCCTTCAATCCACACACTTCTTCCAACAGATAGCCCGCCCGGGCTTGCTCGATCGATTTGCCATGCCTCGACACCTCATCCACGATGAGGCTCAAGTACTTGGCGGCGTATTCACGGTAGGTATCCACGACATGCTGCATTCCTCCGCAATACTCGGGCTCCCGCAGCATGTCCAGAAAAGTACGGCCGACCATCGCCACGCGGATGGCTGGCGACTTGATGATCTTGAAGGCCCCTCGATGCGACCGGCGCATCAACTCGACCCTCATGCCATCGATCCGCTCGAACTTTTGGTACCGCAAGGTGGGCAATCCTGCAGAAAGATGGGCCTCCGCTCTCTTTTTTCGATCCTTGTCCATGCGGGCCGCAGCCTGCTCCTTCCACTCCTTGTCCGGGGGCGTAGAGAGGTAGAGGATTTTGGAGAACCGATCCGTGATGCCGTGGTATTCCATCGCGCTCAGATGGCTGACATAGGCAAAGGGATCGACAGCACAGGCGATCTCCATGGGCAACGGCTTGACGTGGCCGAAAAGATGAAAAACCGTTCCCGCCTTAAAATCCTTGCTGGGGGAGATGAGCCCGAAAGAGGCTAGGCGCTGAACGATCTCTGTATAAATCTCCGCCGATATCTCGACCTGCAATGCCGAAGCTTGGTCGGCGGCCAGCGAGCCCAGTTCATAGTCCGTGATGACCGGCCGCTCCCACTTGCCCAGCCACTCCTGAAGCAAGCGCGTCAAGACCGTTGCGGCGTGCGAAATCTGCTTGACCTTCATGGCAACATAAAATCTGCGTCCTTAGGACGCAGATTTTATGTTGCCAGCAGATCGGTGTCAAGCGGGAATGATGCGTCGCGATAACATGTATATAAAATACGTCCTAAGGACGTATTTTATATACATGTTCTTTCCTCGCAACCAAGAGAATCGCGCAACGGTTTCGCCTTGGCGTCGCGTCCGGTTTGAAGCGCTGCCCATGCAGCTGCTCGACCTTCAATGAGCCGAACAGCGTCTCGCTGCAGGCGTTGTCCAGCCATTGACGACTCGACTATGCTTCGCCCGCCGCGCATGCGGCGCCCCTCGTTCCGCCGCGCTCATCGACGGACGCCGGACCGACCCACCTTTTCGCAGAGAGAAAGAGTTCGCCCTATGTTCCGCACCCTGCTCAAGTCCAAGATCCACCGTGTCGCCGTCACCGACTGCGAACTGCACTACGAGGGCTCCTGCGCCATCGACGAAGACCTGCTCGATGCCGCCAACCTGGCGGAGAACGAGCAGGTGCACATCTGGAACATCAACAACGGCCAGCGCTTCGTCACTTACGCGATCCGCGGCGAGCGCGGCACCGGCATCATCTCGGTCAACGGCTCGGCCGCACGCCGGGCCTCAGTGGGCGACCTGATCATCATCGCGGCCTTCGGCCTGGTGCCCGAAGACCAGGTGGCCGGCTACAAGCCCAAGCTGGTGTTCGTGGACGAGGCCAACCGCATCAAGGAAGCGCGCGCACACATTCCGGTGCAGGCGGCTTCGGGCGAGGCCATCGCGGCGTAACAGAGCACGGCGTCCGAAGAAGAACCGAGAATTTCGGACATTTCATCTCCCGCTTCTCCGAAGACATCGACATCACGGTCTTTCGAGATGACCTGGTCAGGGCGTAGAGGCGGCAGACCTGGACGGGCTCAGCGTTAAAAGGCGCCGGGCTCGCCTCGACGCCATCCGCGATGCATGCCAAAGCTACATCGCAGGCCAGTTGACCGCCCCGTTCACCGAAGTCGCGGCCGCTGCGATTCCCGGAGGCCGACCCCGACGACAAGGACGGGCAAATCCTGCTGTTCTGGTATCCCGCGGTCACGGCGGCCGAAGGCGACTACATCCGCGCTGCCGTCAAGATCGAAGCTGCTGCCAAATCCGCCCTGGACCCACATATCGCCGCAACAGTAATGCCCTACGTAGCGGCCGATTTGCCCGATCTGAACCTCGCTGTTGGCAACGTCACCACGGTGCAGCCCGAGCGAACATTCTGGGACAAGGTCATCATCCTCCTCGGTCTGCGCCAATGGTACGACCGCCGCCAGGAACTGCGGCCCGAAGGCCAGCGGATATCGCGTCACTGTTACGACGTCCACCGGCTCGCGCAGGCAGTCGGAACACAAGCTTGGCAGAAGCTCGCCGCCGACTGCGCCACGCACGCCAGGCTGTTCTTCGGCAGCCCCGACTTGGGCCCGGATACCGCGGTTGCAGGCACATTCACGCTGACCCCAATGCGGCAATGCAAGACGCGCTCGTGCGGGACTACGCCGCGATGTCGGGCATGATCTTCGGCGACATCCCACCTCTGAATGCAGTGCTGGCCAGCGTTGCCGCCTCGCAGGAGGCAATCAACGCCGCAGTCCGCAGACCGTTGCAATCAGGGAAGCCAACCTGAAGCGTCGCTCAAATTGGATGCGGGTGGCCTCATCCAGCGGGTTCATGGAATGCACATGGAGCACCGCGACTTCGACGTTGTCGGCGCGCAGTTGCTCGGCCACCTCATTCGGACTTTGCGAGTGGACAGGTCGACCTCGACATCCGCTACGGATGCGCCTCCTCCACCGGTCCATCCCGAGCGATCGACTTACAGTGCATCCAGCGGGTAGATCGGACGCCGCACGCGCTCGAAGCGCAACTTCGAATAATCCGACGTCGTCACACCGACGCTGTCGCATTCGATCACGTCGGCCGCCAGGCTGCCGAAGCCGGCTCGCCAATGCACCCGGCTCTTCAAGACGAGGTACCTGACGCGATCCAGATCGATGCCGAGCGACATGAGGTACGCCAGGTCATGCGGCTCGGTCGCCACGGAAGTCACCACGACCTGGACGCCGCCGGCCTGAAGCACGACGGTCTTGCCTGCGCTGATCGCTACCCCAGCCATCATGGGACCGCGCAGCCGGAATGCGCCATCGTTGATGGTGCGAACGCGCGCCGAAAGGGTGAGCGGCGGGTTGGCATCACCGGTGGTGGTCAGCTCGCTCAGGCCACCGAGCGACAGCGTGACTTCGTTGCCGATGCCTGCTGCAATGGCCTCCTCCACCGCCTGCGGATCGCGAATGGCGTAGAACACCGCGTCCTGAAGGTCCTGGCGCAGCACCTCGGCCAGCACGCCTGTCGTGTCCATCGTGCCACCGGACGCGCTGTTGTCGCAGTGATCGAGCAGGACGACCACCCGCCCGGCGGCCGACTTGGCCTGTGCGACCGATTTCGCCAGGGGCTGTCCCTTGTACACGAAGGCCGAGCGGTTCTCCCAGGCCTGATCCAGCAATTCATCGCGCACTTGCCTGGCCTGTTCTTCATTCGCGTCCGTGCACACCACGGCCGACAGGCCGGCGTTGCGGATGTCCGCATGCGGAAAGCCGGTGAACACGGAGGCGGCGAGCACCGTCCCGGCTTGCTCGAGTTCGATACACCGCGCCTGCAGCGACCGGTTGGGCTGCGCATGCGTGCCCTGGCGCATGACGTGCGGCAGCATGGGCCGGTTGTCCCACGCGAGCACGGGACGAATTTCTCCACGAATCGTGCGCACCAGGAGTTCCGCGGCCCGCCGGCCCGCGGCGGCCATGTCGACGTGCGGATAGGTGTGGTAGCCGCTGAGAACCGTCAGGCGCGCGACCATCTCGGGATAGAGATTGGCGTGCATGTCGAACGCCGCACCGATCGGGACTGTCGGCTGCAGCTCGCGAAGCCGGCGCAGGAGTTCGCCTTCGCCATCTTCATGCGCGGGCGTGACCATTGCCCCATGCAGATCGAGCAGGATGCCGTCGAAGACCTTGCCACGGGCTGCGTCGAGGATCAGTCCGACGATCCGCTCGTAGGCTTCGGTGTCGACCAGCCCGCTCGGGCTCGCTTCGGCGACCACGGCCACCGTGATCTCGCAGCCTTCGCGATCGGTCACTTCAAGGAAGCCGCCCATTCCCGTGCCCGTGCCACGCCGGGCTGCCGCCGCGGCATCACCGACGAGTGGGGTGTCGCCGTCGCGGAAAAATCGCTGCAGCGGCGTTGGCGCGGGCGAGAAGGTGTTCGTTTCGTGCTTGAAACAAGCCAGGAGCAGGCGAAGGGGGGCTTTGTGGTTCATTGATTTCCTTGGAGTCGTCGATGGATGATTCGCAGCGGTCAGGCGTCCACCGCCTGAAGAACCGCATCCCACGCAAGGTCCGATGCGGCTTCGGCAAGCACGAAAGGGTCGACCGTTGCAGTTCCTGTTCCCGTGGAGAGCGCAAAGAGGATGTCGCCGTCGTGCGGCGTGTGGAACGGCTGGATGGCGCGAGCCATCGAGGAGTGGACCTGCCTGCCGAGTTGCCGCAGCAGCAACGAGGGCATGGGCTGGTCGATCACGAGCACGGTGAGCGTGGTGTTCTCGGTGGTGGCAACGGTGCCCACCGGTTCGGCGGGCGCGCCGGCTGCGGCCGGGGCGGTGGGCACAAGCACCTCGCGCGGATGATGGCGCACGCCCGTGCGCCGATGACGCAGGCCGCGCACCACTCGACCTTGGCGGTCGACGATCACGCCCAGCGCATTGACCACGGTGGCAATGAAAACGCGCGTTCCGCCGATCATCGCGAAGGCGGCGCCCTGTCCGCCGGGCTCGCGCTCGTAGTCCGGATAGGCCGCGAACTTGCCCACCGCGGCCGAGCGCCCCGCGCCGCGCGCGCCCTGCGGAAATGCCCCTGCCTGCGCCGACCGGTAGGCTGCCGCGCCGAGCGCCTTGTCCGGATAGATCGAATTGGTGCGCCCGCCGAAGTCATAGATGATGGCGCCGGAGACCAGCGCGATCTTTCCCCAGCCCACGGCACCGCCGCGCTCGGCCAGCATGCTCGATGCCACGCCGGTGGCCGCCTCCAGCCCGTACAGGGAGCCGCCCGCAAGGCTGACCGCATCCACGCGCGGGTAGCCGCCAAGGAGGCCCGGCGCGCCGCCGCGCACGTCGACCTCGCAGTCGGCGCCGCCCTTGACATGAAGGACCGTGCAACCGGTGGGCCCCTCCTCGTACTCCGCAATGCCGATCCTCAGTTGGGGAAAGTCAAAGGACAGCGTTCGGCCGTCCGACGGACCGTGCCACAGCCGCGGGACCAGGCCTTGCCTGGCATTCACATCGTTCTTCATCATTTCTCGATTCTTTCCTGTTCAGGCTGCAGCCTGCCAAAGGGCCTGGCTGTATGCGTGGTGCGGTTTCTCGTAGAAGCGTGCGGCATCGCCGATCTCGACCACTTCTCCCGAGCGCATCACCGCGATCCGGCTGCACACGTAGCGCGTGGCTGCCAGGTCGTGGGAGATGAAGAGGGCGGCAAAGCCGTGGCGCTGCTGCAGGTCACGAATCAGATTGAGGATCTGCACCTGCACGGAAACATCGAGCGCGCTGACCGCTTCATCGAACACCAGGAACCGGGGCTGCGTGATCAACGCCCGCGCGATCGCGACCCGCTGGCGCTGGCCACCGGAAAGCTCGTGCGGGAAGCGCTCGGCGAACCCTGGGTTGAGGCCCACCAGCGCGAGCGTCTGCACGACGCGGTCGCGGCGCTCCCGGGGCGTTCCCGCACCGCTCACCGCCAGCGGCTCCGCCACCGACACGCCGAGGCGCAGCCGGGGATTGAGCGCCCATTCCGGCTGCTGCAACACCACCGACATGCGGCCCGCGAGCAGGAGTTGCCGGGCTCGGCGCGAGGCCGGGACGACATCGCCGAGGAAACGCACCGCGCCCTGCGTGGGGGCCTGCAGCCCGAGCAGAAGCCGGCCCATCGTCGTTTTTCCGGAGCCGCTTTCTCCGACCAGGCCGAGCGTTTCACCGGCTCGGATGCACAGGCTCACATCGCGCACCGCGTCGACGCAGCGCCGGTTCCAGACCGGGCCCGCCGTGAACGTCACGCCCACGCTCTCGAGCGACACCACAGGCTCCGTCATGCGGCCTCCTTGAATTGAACCCGCTCGCCGGCGTGGTGGCATGCGACCGAACGCCCCTCGATCTCGCGCAGCTCGGGCCGCACGGAGCGGCAGTCGGCGTTGGCATGGCCGCAGCGGTCGGCAAAGGCGCAACGTTCACTGCGGCCGCCGAGCGCCGGCGGAGCGCCGGGAATCGATGCCAGGACCTCGCCGAGTCTTTCCCTGCCGGGCGCCACGGCAAGCAGCGCCTGCGTGTAGGGATGCGCAGGCCGTGCGAACACCACCGATGCCGGGCCGTACTCGACCACACGGCCCGCATACATGACGGCCACCGTGTCGCAATGGCGGGCCACGGCGCGCAGCTCATGGCTCAGCAGCACGACGCCGGTTCTCATCGAATCGCGCAGCGACACGAGCAGCGCAAAGATCTGCTCGCGCAGGGTCGCGTCCAGGGAGGCCGTCGGCTCGTCGGCCACCAGCAGCATCGGCCCGCGCGCGATGGCCATCGCAATCACGACGCGCTGCGCCATGCCGCCCGACAGCTGGTGCGGAAAACTGCGTTCGACACGCTCGATGTCGCGCAACCCGACGCGCGCCAGCAGGTCGCGCACCGCCGCCTTGCTGCCAGATGCCAGCGCAATCTGCTTGCCGACGCGCATGGTCGGGTCCAGCGCGACCATGGGGTTCTGGAAAATGAAGCCGAGCGTGCGGCGCCGCAGCTCGCGCAGCGCCGCGTCATTCAATTCGAAGACCGGCTGCCCGTTCACCTTCAGTTCGCCGCCGGGCCGGCGGGCGTTGTCCGCCAGCAGGCGTCCCACAGCCAGGCCCAGGGTGCTTTTTCCCGAGCCGCTTTCCCCGACCAGTCCCAGTACTTCGCCGGCGCGCACCGAGAGTGTCGCACCGTCCAGCGCGCGGTGCGTGGCACCGGGTGCATCGCCGAACTCGATGACGAGATCCGTCACCTCCAGCAACGGGGGTTTTGTTGCTTCATTCATCAAAGCCGCCTTCCGCGCAAAGGTTCAAGGGCGTCGCGCAGGCCGTCGCCCAGAAGGTTCACGGCCACGATCGACAGGGCCAGCACCACGCCGGCCGAAAGAGCCAGCCAGGGCGCGATCGTCAGATACACCGAGCCAAGGCGCAGCAAGGCGCCGAGCGAGGACTCCGGCGGCTGCGAGCCGAGCCCCAGAAAACTCAGTCCGCTCTCGATCAGGATGCCGATCGACACCGCGTAGGTGAACTGCACCAGCACCGCGCCCAGCACATTGGGCAGCAGATGGACCAACATCACGCGCAGGCGCGAGGCGCCCGCCACCTCGGCCGCCGTCACGAAGCCGCGGCCCACCATGCCGAGCGTGACCGAACGCACCACCCGCACGAAGAGGGGCAGCGTGGCGAACAGGATCACGGCGAGCGCGGAAATGCTCCCGGGACCGACCACTGCGGCCACCAGCAGCCCCAGCATCAGCGCCGGAAAGGCGAACATGATGTCCATCGCCCGAGCGATGACCGTGTCGAGCCAGCGCCCTACGTACGCGGCGTACAACCCGATCAGCGTGCCGAGAATGGCGGTGCCGCAGACCGATGCCAGCGCAAGAACGAAGGTCGCACGGATTCCGCGCACGACGCGCGGCAGCAGGTCGCGGCCCAGTTCGTCCGTTCCGAAGGGCATGGCCCAGGAAGGCGCGGCGAAGCGCGGACCCGCGCCGATCTGGTCCGGGTCGCCCAGCGGCAGCCAGGGGCCGAGGGCTCCGAGCAACAGCAGCGCGAGAAGGACCAGCCCTCCGGCGGCGGCCAGATGATCGCGGCGCGCGAAGCGCAGGACGGTTTTCATGAGTTGCATCGTTCGCGTCCTCACCCGTGGCGCCTGGCGTCGATGCGGGGATCGAGCACGGCATACCCCAGGTCTGCCACCGTATTCACGGCGATGAAGACAGCGGCGGCAAGCAGCACACCGGCCTGCACGACCGCGTAGTCGCGGTTGCCCAGCGCGCTGTACACGTAGAGCCCGATCCCGGGCACGGAGAACAGGATCTCGGCAATCAATGCGCCGCCGAGCAGGTAGCCGATGTAGGTGGCCGTCACCGTCAGCACCGGGATCGACGCGTTGCGCAGCACATGGTGGCGCACGATCTGCCAACGAGTCCGGCCCTGCGAGACGGCGGTGAGCACATGGCCATCGGTCAGCACGCGCTGGACCGAATCGCGCGTGGTGCGGACCAGCAGCGCAATACCGAAGATGCCAAGGCTCATGCCCGGCAAGAGCGTGGCGCGCAGGCTCACACCCGGGTCTTCGGTGAGCGGCACGTAGCCGCCGACCGTCGCACCGAGGCTCCATCTGGAAAATATGTACACGAGCACGCTGCCGAGCACGACCTCGGGCACGCTGGCCCCCAGTGCGCCCACCACGCGGCCGACGGAGCGCCACCTGCCTACGCCCAGGCCCGCCAGCAGGCCCAACGGCAACCCGACGGCCAGTGCGGTGGCTGTCGCGATCAGGGCGACCTGGACCGTGGCGGGCGCGCGGCGCAGCATTTCGTCGGCCACCGGCTTGCTGGTTGCCATCGAGACCCCGAGGTCGCCGGCCGCAGCCGCAGCCAGCCATTTCACGTACTGCGCCGGACCCGACTGGTCGAGCCCGAACTTCGCGACCAGTTCGGCGCGCGCCTCCACGGAGGCATCCGGGCCCAGCACCATCTGCTCGAAACCTCCCGGCAGCAGGCGCAGGCCGGCGAAGACCAGGATCGACACCCCCACGAGGGTCAACGCCGCGATCGCGAGGCGCAAGGCAAGGTAATAGACGATTCGCATCTTGGGGCCCTGCGACTCAGCGGCGCTTGAAATCGGCGACGTACTTGAAGACGTCGAAGTTGCCTTCGAGCGGGACGAAGCGCGCATCGAGCTGGTCGCGCCGGAAGCCGATATAGTCCGGCTTGCCGACCAGCGGAATCATGTTGGCCGAGCTCTCGATCAATCCGCAGGCACGCGTCATCAGCTTGTCGCGCTCGGGCCCGTTGGGTGTCTGCCGGACCTGCGCCATCAGGTCGCCGTATTCGGCCACGGGCTCCAGGAATGTCGTGAAGACCGGCGAGAAGCCGGAGGTCCACCAGTTCAGGACGATGCCGGGGTCCGAGAAGCCCGCGAACCAGGTCAGCGACGCATCGAAGTCCGAGTCCTTCGGGTTCGTCGTCAGGACGCGCTTGTACCACTCGGCCACGGGCACTTGCTGCACCTGGACGCTGAAACCGGCTTCCTGCAGCTGCGGCTGCAGCACCTGGGCGATCAGCGGATAGGTCACCAGCACGGACGAGGCAATGAGGCTGATGCGCGGATTGGGATGGCCTGCTTCCTTGAGCAGCGCCTTGGCCCTGGCCACCCGCTCCTTGCGCGGCAGCGTGTAGCTCGGCAGTCCGTCGCAGAGCTTCTTGCCGAAGGCACTGGGCACGGCGTATTCGACGGCCGATTCGCCGCCGAAGACCGCGTTCGCGATCGCGGGCCGGTCCACGACCAGCGCCGCCGCCTGGCGCACGCGGCGATCCTTGAAGACCGAGTTGCCGTTCAGGCCGCTCAGGTCCAGGTGGAAATAGTTGGGCGTTTTCTGCACCACCGACTGCACGCTCGGGATCGCACCCAGCAGGCGCGGCGTGTCCGGGTTCTCGAAGGTCGCCACATCGATGCTGCCGTCACGCAAGCCGGCCAGACGCGCCGCATCGTCGGGCATGACCCGGATCGTCATCTTGTCCATGAGCGGCTTGCCGCTTTGCCAATAGTGCGGATTGCGCTCCAGCAGCCAGGCTTCGTCCTGGCGGTGCTGCGCCACCTTGTAGGGCCCCGAGCCGAGCATTCCCTTGGCGGGGTCGAAGCTGCCGGCTTCGATCTCCTTCATCGGCAGGATCGAGGTGGTCGCCACCGAAAGTATGGAAAGCAGCGCGGTGTTCGGCTTGGCCAGGTCGATGCGCACGGTGTGCGCATCGATGGCGACTACATCGTTCACGCCGCCGATCTGCTTGCCCCAGCCGCGCGCCTTCTGCGGATCCGTCAGGCGCTTGAGGCTGCCCACCACGTCGGCGGAGGTCAGCGGCCGGCCATTGGAGAACGCCGCATTCTTGCGCAGCCTGAAGACATAGGACGTGGGCGAGACCTGCTCCCAGGATTCGGCCAGCTTGGGCGTGATGTTGAGCTTGTCATCGGTGCTCAGCAGCTGGTCGTAGATCAGGTAGAAGACCGTCCACGACGAGCCATCGCCCGACGAATGCGGATCGGTGGAAAGCACCTCCGACGGCTTGCCCCAGATGACGGGCTTCTGGCCCTGCGCGAGCGCAAGGCCGGGCAGCACAAGAAGAGATGCGGCCGCCACTGCTGCGGGCAGCCAGGCCCGGCCACGCCTGAGCGCACACGAGATTCCAGTCATTTGAACTATCCGTCCTTCCGATTGATGACACACAAATGTTATTCGACTAACATTCAATAGGTCAATGCAATATTAATACCAGCACATAGGAGTAATCCCTTGCCCCCTCCCACCGCACAGACGAGAGCGAGAGATCTGGGCTTGCGCTTCCCTGGCAAGACCGGCCCCGCCAACGCCATCACGGACATCCCGGGCGTCGAAGTCGGGCAGACGACGCTCATCCATGGGGACGGCGCGCTGCATGTTGGTGCGGGGCCCGTGCGCACCGGCGTGACGATCGTCCTGCCGCGAGGCCGCTCAGGCGTGCTGCAGCCGGTCAAGTCCGGTGTGTATGCCCTCAACGGCAATGGAGAGATGACCGGGACGCACTGGATCGAAGAGGCCGGCATCTTTCGAGGCCCCATCGGGCTCACGAACACGCACAGCATCGGCATGGTCCATCACGCGCTGGTGCGATGGCTCACCCGGGTCGATGGCGACCGCGGTGCCTACCCGTGGCTGATGCCGGTGGTCGCGGAGACCTGCGATGCCATGCTCAACGACATGGACGGGTTGCACGTGGAGGAATCCCACGTCCTGGAGGCCATCGCCGCTGCAGCGCCCGGTGCCGTCGCCGAAGGCAGCGTCGGCGGCGGCACCGGCATGGTCTGCTATGGCTTCAAGGGCGGAACGGGCACGGCATCGCGCATCGTGGGCGTGGCGGGCCAGGACTACCGCGTGGGCGTGCTGGTCCAGGCCAACATGGGCATCCGCCCATGGCTGAGCGTTCTGGGCGTGCCGGTCGGCGAATGCATGCCGGGCCCGGGCGGCCAACACAACGAGCCGGCCGCGCGCGAGCAAGGCTCGATCATCGTCGTCGTGGCGACCGATGCACCGCTTCTGTCCAGCCAACTCAAGCGGCTTGCACGGCGTGCCGCGCTTGGCGTGGGCAGAACCGGCACGCCGGGGGGGGACGGCTCGGGCGACATCATGCTGGCATTCAGCACCCACTCGGACCAGGCGCCCGGCGATCATGGCGTCTGCCGGACCGAGTACCTGGCCCAGCACACGCTCGATCCGCTCTTCCTGGGCGTGGTGGAAGCCGTGGAGGAAAGCATCCTGAACGCGCTGGTTGCCGCCCGGACCATGGTGGGGCGAAACAACACGCGCGTGGAGGCGCTGGATCACAGTATGCTGGTCGACCTGATGCGGCGCCATGGCCGCCTCGCCGAGACCCGATGAAATCCCCTCCTTCCCTTTTTGAACGCATCGAAGCGGCGTCCTCCGAGATGACACGCTCGGAGCGGCTCCTGGCCGCCTACCTGACCGCGAACGCGCGCGAGCTGACCCTGGAGAACGCTGCATCGGTGGCGCGAAAATCCGGCGTGAGCCCGATGACCGTCGGGCGCTTTCTGCGCACGCTCGGCTACGACAGCTTCGACGAGGTTCGTCGCGAAACCAGTCGCCTGAGCGCACCTGCGGAGCTTCGCATTGCCGGGCGCTTCGAGCAATTCAGCCGCAGCCAAGGTCCTGTGTCCGACGCGCGCAGTGCGCAACTCACGCAGCAAATCGACGCGCTGGTGGCCGCGCACGATCTGGCGACCGGAGAGCACTGGAACGCCATGGTGCGGCAGGTTGCGACATCCCAACGTGTTTTTGTCGCGGGCTACCAAACCGTGCGCGGTGTTGCCTCCGACTTTGCAGCGCGCCTCGAGTACGTGCGCGAGGGCGTGAAGTTTCTCGACGGTGCGGACGGCACCTACGCCGAACTTCTAGGCGCCCTGAAGAGCCAGACACGCTGTCTGGTTCTTGTCGACATTCGTCGCTATGCGAAGCAAGCCGAAGCGCTGGCTTCGGCGGCCACGGAAGCCGGCATTCCGGTCTTTGTCATCACCGATGCCTACTGCCACTGGGCTCGAACCTACACCCCCCATGTCTTTCATGTGCAGACGGATGTCGGATTTTTCTGGGACTCCACCGTTGCGATCGTGGGCTTCATCAATCTCCTGATGAACGGCGTGATCGAGCAACTCGGGAAGAAGGTGGGTGAACGTGTCAGCCGGCTCGAGAAGCTGCAGGACCGATTTGGCGCGTTCCTCGATTGACCGGTTCGAGGTCCATTCCAAAGGGCAATCCGGCAAGAACCCTGAGGACATTGCTTGCCCCGCCGCGGCGCGCTGAATAGACTAGGCGCCATGTCGACCCCTCTCGTCTTCACCCACACCGCTGCAGCGCTGCTTGCTGCAGCAGAGTGCGCGCGTGCACGCGTGGCGTTGAAGTCGGGTCGCAGGCAACCGCCCGCACATTTCTAGGCCCGGCGGTCGCTCTCTTTCTTCCTTCCTCTTCAGCGCAACCATCCACCGCCGGGCACAAGTTCCGCGCGTCCGCGGCCATCGTCGTTCGTCGACGGGTCCGCATGAATGGAGTGCGTCAATGCATGCAACGATCCACGGCGAGCGCACGCTCACCGAACTTGATTTCGCCCGCCTGAACAAGCTGCCCAGGCTCAACCTGCCGCCCAGCCTGGCGGATCTTCTGGACTGCGCCGAGGTGACCAGTTCGAGGGCTGTGCCCGGCAACATCGTGACGATGTGCTCGCGCGTCGAGATCGTCGACGCGCACACGCGCCGGCGGCAGACGCTGACCATCTGCTACCCCGAAGAGGCCAAGCCCGCGGCGGGCCTCATCTCGGTGCTGTCGCCGGTGGGAACCGGCCTGCTCGGCCTGAAGGTCGGAGACACCGCCAGGTGGCAAGCCCCGAACGGAGAGGCATGCGCTGCGGAAGTCGCGGCGATTCTCTTTCAGCCCGAGGCGACCGGCGACTACACCACGTAGGCGGCTCAGGAGGACGGCCGCGACAGCGTTGCCAGTTTCTTCTTCGCGCTTTGCAGGAGCCCGATCCGCTCGGCGGGCGGCTGGGCCTTGGTGTCCCCGAGCGCGACGATCTCGAGCGCGCAGGCCGCTGCCAGCTTGGATGCGAGCGGGTCGCGCACCGCCAGGCCGTTGAACCTGGCGTTCGAAATGACATGCACCTTCAGGTGGCGGTGGATGGTCTTCGACAGCTTCTGGCAGGCGGCTGCCATGGCCCCTTCATCGGGTATGGACTGGCCGTGCACGACCAGGAGCTCCAGGGTGCCGTCCTTGTCCTCTCCCAGCAGGAAGGCACGCAAGACCGAGTCCTTGAACTTGCTGCGCAGCATCGAGCGAAGCGGTTCCGCGGCGGCGAACGACTTCAGCGCGATGCTGCGCAGTTCCTCGTGGAAGACGAACGAACGGTCGAGCGTCACGGTGTCGGGCTCGTCCGCCTTCGGCTTTTGCCTCTTCAGGATGCCGCTGCCGACAAGGTGCTCCAGCGTGCGCGCCACATCGGCGGGATCGAGCTTCGAGCGCCGGGCAAGCTCGCTTGCTGCAAACGGTTGGTCGGGAGCCGCATAGACGACCTTCAAGAGCTTTTGCACCTCAGGGGCAAAAAGAAAATCTGCGGCACTCATTTTTTCTGGATCCGGATAAAAGGATCGCATTATCGGGACGAATATCGTCCGCCATGGCGGTCTAGAAGAGCCCGCGCTGCGAAGTCGTCAAGGCCATGAAGCTCTCTCCGATGGGCTGAAGAATGGCGTCGGCGATCGGCTGGAGCTGCCGTGTGAGGTAGTGCTCGTAGTCGATGCGCGAATGGCGGGTTTCCAGCGGCTCCGGCCCGTTCTGCGTCATGACGTACTGGATCCAGCCGCCTTTCTGATACTGCCTGGGCCGACCGATGCGGGCGTTGTGTTCGTCCGCGATGCGCGCGGCGCGGACCTGCGGCGGCACGTTGACCAGGTAGGCGTCGAGCCGATGGCGCAGGCGCTTGCGGTAGATGAGCAGGTCGTCCTTGGCGCCCGCCAGCGTCGACCTCGCATAGTCGGTCACGAACTCCTTGTAGGGCTCGCCCTGGAAGATGCGTGACAGCAGGCCCTGCTGGAACTGCCGCGCGAGCGGGGTCCAGTCGCTGCGCGCCATCTCCAGGCCGCGGTACACCATCTCCTCCTTGCCCGCGGCATCTGCACTGAGGCCGGCGTAGCGCTTCTTGCTGCCGACCTCCGAGCCGCGGATGGTGGGCATGAAGAACTTCTTGTAGTGGGTGTCGACCTCGATCTCGAGAAAGCTCTCCAGGCCCTGCTCCTCCCGCATCGTGCGGGTCCACCAGGCATTGATGTCGGCGGCCAGGCTGGCCGCGACGGCGTGCGCCTCTTCGTTGCCGTGGGTGCGCTTGAGCCAGACGAAGATGGAGTCGGTATCGCCATAGATGGCCTCGTAGCCCCGCTGCTCCACGAATTCGCGCGTGAGCTTCATCATCTCGTGCCCGCGAAGGGTCACGGCGGAGACCAGCTTGGGGTTGAAGAACCGGCACTCGGCCGCGCCCAGCACGCCGGCGAAGGAGTTCATGAGCAGCTTCAGCGCTTGCGACAGCGGCTCGTTCTTCGCCCGCTTGGCCTCGTCCCGGGCGCGCCAGAGCGTGGTCACGATTTCGGGCAGGCAGTGCCGGTCGCGCGAAAAGACAGTTCCCTGGGGTCCCTGGACGCGCGCGGCCGGTTGTTCGCTGGCGTTCGAGCCCTCGACGAGGCCCACCGGATCGACCAGGAAGGTCCGGATGATCGAAGGGTAGAGGCTCTTGTAGTCCAGCACCACGACGGAGTCGTAGAAGCCCGGCTTCGAATCCATCACGTAACCGCCGGGATAGGCCTTGCTCGGGATCTCGCCCACATTCGGCGCCACGTAGCCCAGGCGATGCATCCGCGGCATGTAGTGGTGGCTGAACGCGGCAATGGAGCCGCCGAAGTGGTCGGCCTGCAGGCCCGTGGTCTGGGCCCGTTCCATCACGAACTGCAGCAGCTTGGCCTTGTCGAAGATGCGCAGGACCAGCTCGCAGTCCCGGATGTTGTAGAGCGCGAGCGCGGGCTTGTCTTGCTGGTAGCGCCGCTCGATCTCGGCCATCTTGTCGTACTCGTCGCCGATGGCCTTGCCTTCGCCGAGCAGCGCCTGCGAGACGGTCTCGAGGCTGAAGGACGGGAAGCTCCACACCGCGGCCTTGAGTGCGTCAATGCCGTCGATGACGACCCGGCCCGGCGTGGGCGCGAACAGGTAGCCCTGCTTGCCCGGATGGGTGCGCCATTCGATGGGACGGCGCTCCCGCCCGAGGAGGAGCTGCACGCCGCACTCGTCGGCTGTCTTCTGCAGCACGCGCAGGTCGAACTGGATGACGTTCCAGCCGATGATGACGTCGGGGTCGTTGCGCTCGAACCAGTCGTTGAGCTGCTCGAGCATGGCCCGGCGCGACGGGCAATAGACGAGCGAGAAGGCCATGGGCTCGCTCGATTCAGGGGGCAGGTCCGATGGCGGCTCGCCGAGCATGAAGACGACGCGCTCCGGCGTGCCGTCCAGCGCAATGGAATAGAGCGCTTCGTGCTGGCTCGTCTCGATGTCCAGCGACACGAGCTTCAGCACCGGCCGGAATTCGGGCGCGGGCTTGAGTTTGCAGTCGACGATGGTCGCGCGCTCCGCCCGCCCACCTTCCACCCGCACGCCGGCGGTGATGAAGCGTTCCATCAGGTAGCGGTCGTGCGGGCGCACGTCGGCTTCGAGCAGGGGAATGTCCTGCGCCTGGAGGGCGCGTGCCAACCGGCCGAGCTGGCGGAAGTGCGTCGCATAGACACCGAGGACCGCTTCCTGCTGGAAGGTCTTGAGGGCAAGTTCGCGCAGCTGCATGCCCGGCATGGCCGCGAGGTGGGCTTCGACCGCCGCGCGGTGCCGGGCGGCGACGAAGGCGACGCTGCGCCGGGAGGTCAGCACCACTTTCCTCGGCCCCGCGTCGGTGGCCAGCCAGTACTCGATCTCCGTGCCGGCGGACGCGTCGCGCCAGTGGCGCGTGAGGATGAAGCCCTGGAGGTCGGTGGATGTCACGAGAGCGCTTGAAAATTCGGGCAAGGCGGGAGGGCGGACGGGGGGCACGGGCGATTTTCGCCCGGCAGCGGGACTGGTTTGGCAGAATCCAGGCAACTTCACTTCCTCCACGAACATGCTGCGCCTCGTCCTCATGACTGCGTTGAGCCTCGCCACCGTGGAGGGAGCGGCTGCTCAATCGGCCGAGCCGCGGCCGGCCGAAGCCGCTGCAGAAGCAGCGCCGGTGACGACGTATGCACGCCTCGTCTCCGCCAGCCAGGAGGACGACGGCAAGCTGTATGTCCGACTGAAGCTGCTTCCGAGGGCGAAGCTGCCTTTCACGGTCCAGAGATTCAGGGTGACGGACCGGACGCTGCTGGCCGGCATCGCGGAGGGTTCGTGGGTGAGGTTCACCGCAAAGCACATCGATGGCGAGAACACATTGACCTCCATCCAGGCCACCGCCGAATGCAAGCGCTTCCAGAAATGCGGTTGAGGCTTCGGCCTGCCGGGGAGTGCATCATTGCGGGCACCATCCCGCGCACGAAGGAAAACCCATGCCCTCCTCCTCCACCGACTACGAATCGCTGTTCGAGTTTGCGCCGATGTCGCTCTGGCTCGAGGACTACAGCGGGCTGCGCCGGCTGTTCGACGGGTGGCGCAGCGCCGGCGTGGTGGATCTGGTGGCGCACCTGAATGCCGAGCCGCAGCGCGTGCGCGATTGCATGGCGCAGCTGAAGGTGCTGAGCGTCAACCAGAGCACGCTCACCCTCTTCGGTGCGCAAAGCCAGGCCGAGCTGCTCTCGAAGCTGGGCAGCATCTTCCGGGACGACATGACCGCGCCGGTGATCTACGAGCTCGACCAGCTCTGGCGCGGAAATCTCTGCTTCGACAACCAGACGGTCAACTACGCGCTCGACGGCCGCCGGCTCGACGTGCACGTGCGCGTGCAGGTGCTGCCCGGACACGAGGCCACATGGGATCGCGTGCTGGTGTCGCTGGACGACATCACCGAGCGCGTGCAGGCCGAGCGGCTGCGCCTGGAGAGCGAGCGCTATGCGCGCGAGCTGTTCGAACGTTCGCCGGTGTCGCTCTGGGTGGAAGACTTCAGCGCCGTGAAGATCCTGCTCGACGATGTCCGCAAGCGCGGCATCAGCGACTTCACCACCTTCATCAAGGTGCACCCGGAGTTCATCACGCGCTGCATGCGCGAGATCCGCGTGATCGACGTCAACCGCGAGACCCTGCGCATGTTCGGCGCGGTCGACAAGAACGAACTGCTGGAGAACATCTCGGACATCTTTCGCGACGAGATGCACGACTCCTTTGCCGAGCAGCTGCTGGACCTGTGGAACGGCAAGATGCTGCAGCAGCGGGAAGTGATCAATTACGCGCTGACGGGCGACATGGTGAACATCCACATGCAGTTCGCGGTGCTCGAAGACCGGCTCGCCACCTGGGACCTGGTGCTGGTGTCGCTGATCGACATCACGGCCCGCAAGAAGGCCGAGGCCTACCTCGAATACCTGGGCAAGCACGACGTGCTGACGCAGCTGCGCAACCGCGCCTTCTTCTCGGAAGAACTGAACCGGCTGTCGCGCAAGGGCCCGTGGCCGGTGTCGGTGCTCGTGATCGACATGAACGGCCTGAAGCCCGTCAACGACGAGGAAGGCCACGCCGCCGGCGACGCGCTGCTGCGGCGCGTGGGCGAGGTGCTGAGCAAGGCGGTCGACGAGCCCGGCTGGCCCGCACGCATCGGCGGCGACGAGTTTGCCGTGGTGCTGCCCAAGACCGACGAGCGCGGGGCGGAGGCGATCCGCGACCGCATCGCCTCGATGCTCGAGCTGAACAACCAGTTCTACGCGGGGCAGAGCGGGCGGGTGCTGAACCTCGCGATCGGCCTGGCGACCTGCGAGGCCGGCGACCAGCTCGATGCGGCGCTGCAGCGTGCGGACCGCGCGATGTACGAGGACAAGGCCCGCCACTACCGCGAAACCGGGGCCGAGCGCCGCCGCGAGTAGGACGCGTCGGCGGCAGCGCCGGCTTTCACTCCGCGTCGAGCCGGTCCCGCTTCATCGCGCGCCAGAGCGCGAGGTCGTAGCCGATCTTGAGCAGCCCGCAGGCTATGAGCGGCAGCGAGATCCATCCGGCCGCAAACAGCGCGCCGCTGAGCGTCGGGCTGATGGCCGCGGCCAGGCTGCGCGGCACGGCGGTGAAGCTGGCCGCGGCGCTGCGTTCGGGCGGCGTCACGACCGCCATCACGTAGGCCGTGCGCGTGGGCACGTCCATCGACGACAGCGCGCTGCGCACCATCAGCAGGCCGAGCGCGATCGGCAGGCTCGGTGCCAGCGCAGCCAGCACCAGGCAGACGTTGGCGGGCAGGTGCGTGAAGACCATGGTGTTGAGCAGGCCGATGCGCCGGGCCACCACGGGGGCGGCAAGCTGCGACGCCGCGCCCAGCAGACCGGTCCAGAAGAAGAACACGCCGGCCTGGGTCAGCGAGAAGCCGAACCGCTCCAGCAGCCACAGCGACATCAACGCGTTGACCATCAGGCCGCCCGCAAAGGCATCGACGCTGAAGAGCGCCGCCAGCCGCACCACCACGCGGCGCGACGGCCCGAGGGGTGCCGGTGCCACGGGTGCGCTGCCCGCCTCGTGGGCGCCGGCGTGGTCAGGCAGCTTCCGGTAGAGCCAGAAGACACCGAGTCCGATGGCGGCATAGACCGCGAACATGCCGCGCAGCGCGTCGGGCCGCGCGAAGTGGCTGTGCCGAACCAGCCAGTCGGGCACGGCGGCCGCGAGTGCCCCCATGGCCGCGCACAACGCACCCAGCAGGCTGTAGCGCGCGAACAGCGAGGTGCGGGCATGGCCCTGCGCCGCTGCAGCCAGGCGCGCGTGCTCGAGCGGAAGGAACACGCTGACGTCGCCGGAACTCGGATTGAGCGTGCCGACCAGCGCGACCACCAGCAGCGGCCAGAACGAGGACAGGCCCGCAAAACCCAGTCCGGTGGCGGCCATCAGCAGGGCGGCGCCGCGCAGCAGCCGCCCGCCCGCGAAGCGGTAGCCCCAGGCGCCCACCGCGAGCGTGGCCAGCGCCGAGCCCAGCATGGTTGCGGTGCTGACGATGCCGACTTCCAGCGTGCCCAGTCCGATCGACAGCAGGTAGGCCGGCAGCAGCACCGCCATGTAGCCGTCGCCGAAGGCGCGCAGGCCTCGGGCGGCGAGCAGGGGCAGTGCGTCGGCGCTGACGCCCGCGGGCAGCAGGCGCGCCAGTCCGGTGCGCGGCGAAGGCGATGGCGCCGCGCTCATGGGCTGGGCTCCACGGCGTGTGCGGGGGGTGTATCAGGCAGGGCGGTGTCCACGGATGGCTCCATCACGGGGTGCCAGCGCTTGGACGGGACACCGTCTGGTTGTGCAGGCCGGGAGGCTGTTTTCCCGGTGAAAGCATGCTAGCAGACCATCGCGGTACGTAGTTCCCCTCAGCTTCTCGTCAGATTGCGATCAGCTCGGCAAAAGACCATTCGACCGTCCGGACTTCCATCCGGATGGAGACAAGCCCGGGCGGAGTTCACCTGCGCCGGTGGCGTTCGACAACCCCCAATACATCGGGAACGTATGAGAAACAGAAATCTTGTCAGGGGACTCTTCCTCATGGCAATTGCGCTGGCCTTCGGCCTCACGGCGCTTCGCTACCCCATCGGAGACCTGGGCCGCGCCGGCGCGGGTCTTTTCCCCGCCATGGTGAGCGGCCTGCTGCTGCTGATCGGCGTGGCGACGGTCGTGCGTTCGTTCTTCGTGGAGCCGGTGAAGCTGGACCTGCACTTCAAGAACATCGCGCTCATCCTCACGAGCCTGTGCGGCTTCGCGCTGATCTCGATGTACCTGAACATGATCGCGGGCATCGTCTTCATGGTGTTCTGCTCGGCCTTCGCCGGCAGCTCGAACTCCTGGGTGCGCAACCTCAAGATCTCGGCCGGCCTGATCGCCATGGCGCTGGCGCTTCAAAAGCTCCTCGGCCTCAACCTGCCGCTCTTCTGAGGACACGAACATGGAAGTCCTGAACAACCTCGCGTTCGGTTTCTCGCACGCCCTGACCTGGCACAACCTGATGTACTGCGCCATCGGCTGCACCGTGGGAACACTGGTGGGCCTGCTGCCGGGCCTCGGGCCGCTGGCCACCATCAGCCTGCTGCTGCCGCTGACCTATTCCATTCCGACCACCGGCGCGCTGATCATGCTGGCCGGCATCTACTACGGTGCGCAGTACGGCGACAGCGTGAGCGCGATCACGATGAAGATCCCGCATGCGAGCAGCATCGTGGCCTGCATCGACGGCTACGCGATGACGCTCAAGGGGCAGACCGGCCTGGCGCTGTTCACGGCCGGCTTCTCCAGCTTCATCGGCGGCACGGTCTCGATCCTGGTGCTGTCGTTCCTCGCGCCCGTGCTGGGCGAGGTCGCCTTCCTGTTCGGGCCGGCGGACTATGTCGCGATGATGCTGGTGGGCTTCGTTTGCGTGAGCTTCGTCACCACCGGCAGCCTGCTGAACGGCCTGGCGATGTGCATGATCGGCGTGCTGCTCGGCACCATCGGCACCGACGTGAACAGCGGCATGGCGCGCTTCACCATGGACATGCCCTTCCTGACCGACGGCGTGGGCATCGTGAGCATCGCGCTCGGCTGCTTCGGCATCGCCGAGATCACCAAGAACCTCGACTCCCGCGAGGAACGCTCGCCCTTCAACGGCAAGATCAACCTCATTCCGACCTGGGCCGAATTCAAGCGGATCATCCCGAGCGCGCTGCGCGGCAGCGTGATCGGCTCGTTCCTGGGCATCCTGCCCGGCGGCGGCCCCACCATCGCGCAGTTCGCCGCCTACGCGCTCGACAAGAAGGTCAGCAAGTACAAGCACGAGATCGGCACCGGCTGCATCGAAGGCGTGGCCGGCCAGGCCGCGGCCGACGAAGCGGCGGCGCGCACGAGCTTCATCCCGCTGATGAGCATCGGCATTCCCGAGAACGCCGTGATGGCGCTGATGCTGGCGGCCTTCATCATCAAGGGCATCCAGCCCGGGCCGAACATGATCGCGAGCCACCCCGAGCTGTTCTGGGGCCTGGTGGCCAGCATGTGGATCGGCAACGTATTCCTGCTGGTGCTGAACGTGCCGCTGGTGCGCTACTGGCTCTCGGTGTTCAAGATTCCGTACAGCGTGCTGTTCCCGTCGATCCTGTTCTTCTGCTGCATCGGCACCTACAGCGTCAACAACAACCTGGACGACGTGTTCATCACCGCCGCCTTCGGTTTCATGGGCTACATGTTCATGCGGCTCGAGCTCGACGCCGCGCCGCTGATGCTCGGCTTCATCCTCGGGCCGATGCTCGAAGAGAACTTCCGCCGCGCGATGCTGCTGAGCCGCGGAAGCTTCGGCACCTTCGTGTCGCGCCCCATCAGCGGCACCTTGCTCAGCCTGATCGGCGTCTTCGTCGTGTGGCAGGTGGTTTCGTTCGTGCTGCAGGCCCGAAAGAAAATCGTCATTGCGCCGCCCGTGGCACTGGAACCGCAGGAGTAGCAGCGAAAAAAAAGCGGGGCAATCTGGCAAGGACCCTGAGGCCTTTGCTTGCCCCGGCACGGCGCGTTGAATAGACTGAGCGCCATGTCGACCACCCTCGCCGCCTTCACCCACGCCCTTGCTGCGGCGCTGCTCATTGCAGCGGCGTGCGCGCGTGCGCGCGTGGCCTTGAAGGCGGGCCGCAGGCAACTGCCCGCACATCCCTAGGCCCGGCGGTCGCTTCCTTCTTCCTTCTTCTTCAGCGCAACCATCCACCGCCGGGCACCCGTCCCGCGCGGCCGCGGCCGCCGTCGTCCACCGACGGGTCCGCACGAATGGAGTGCGTCAATGCATGCAGCAACGATCCACGGCGAGCGCACGCTCACCGACCTTGACTTCGCCCGCCTGAACAAGCGGCCCGGGACCAACCACCTGCCGAGCCTCGCGGACCTCCGGGACTCGGCCGAAGCGAGCGGCGACTGCACCACCATTCTTGCCGTGACCGACCTCGCTGCGCGTTCGGAGCCTGCCCTCTCGCGCGCCGCCTGCCTGGCTGCCGAGCACCATGCCAGCCTGGAACTGCTCTATGCGGCCGCGCCCGGCGAGCCTCCCTGCGCCCGCGCCGCGTCGCGGCTGGCGCACCAGGCATTGCAGCTCGGCCAGCGCCATGGGCTGCGCGTGCGCACGACGAACCCGATGGCCAGCACACCGGAGCACGTGGCAAGCGCAGCGCGTGGCGCGGATCTGCTGGTCATGGGTGCCATGCCCCGGGAGCGGAGCTTGCTGGCCTTTGTGCGCGGCCAATGGACCGAGCGCCTCTTGCGGAGGGTCCAGCGTCCCATGCTCGTGGTGCGGCAGCAGGCCGAGGGGCCTTACCAGCGCCTGCTCGTCGCCATCGATTTCACGCGGGCTTCGCGCATCCTGGTGGAGCGCGCGTTCGCACTCAACGGATCGGCGCGAATCGACCTGTTCCACGCCATCAGCACGATCAACGAGCGCAAGCTGCGCAGCGCCGACGTTCCCGAGCACGTGGTCAGGGCCTACAGACAGGAGTGCACGCGGTACGCACGGGACCAGATCGTGCGGTTCACGGATTCCACCGATGCCCGCAGAAACCGCGTGTCCTGGGCCATCGGCCGCGGCGATCCGGCCCGGCAGGCCGTGGTCCAGCAGCAGCACAGCGGCGCCGAGCTGCTCGTTGTCGGCAAGCATCCAGCCTCGGCGATGTCCGACTTCGTCTTCGGCAGCGTGGCACAGCGCGTGCTGCGCCATGCCGCCGGCGATGTCCTGATCGTTCCTCACAACCCCCAGGCGGCGACGAAGTCAGCGGCCCTCGAGCGGCTCGGCGGTGGACAGCGGATGACCCGGCGCGTGCGCGCGGGTGCGTCTTGCTCGAACGGGGGATGAATATCATCGGATGAAACCGCCTCACCGCCGAGAGCCCGCTTGCCTCCGCATCGGCATGAAGTCCTTGCCGCGCCGGTTCTGCGCGCGGAAAAATTCCGTTCTTGGACGAAAATGACGATGTACCGGATCGAACACCACCTGAGCGCCGACGAGCACGAGGATCTGTATGTCGACTGCCTCAAGCGGCTTCGCGGCGACATTCGACAGTGGCTGTAACTCGGCGGGTGACGCGCCCACGCAGGATGCGGACACCGCTCGGGCGGTGGGTTATTGGCAGGACTGGCCGCAGAGAGCAGATGATGAAAAGTAACGCCCATGACAACGCGATGGCCGAGCTGTACCGGGACGATTGTTCATTGCCATTAATGTCTGAGACACAGTTACCTATTAAGGCCTCCGCCTCTCCCCTTCGTCCTGCACCTTGAAGTCTGAGACACATCCAGCCACACACGAGCTCACCCCATCAACCTGAGCACTGAAGTCGGAGACAGACGCGGCTGCGGCATTTATGAACCCATTCTTGTCATAGCGCCCCATCGAGAAACAGCAGGAAGTCAGCTTGCTGTTGCGAGTTGCACGGGCACGTGATCGCGCTGCTTTTTGATGCGGTTGGCTTCGTCGACGAAGACAAGCTTGGGAAGATGGTCAGTCACCTTCTCCTCTGCCACCGTCCCGAAGGCGGCGATTGATGATCAAGTCACCAACGGATGCCCGTCTGGCCGCCGATCCGTTGACTGAAATGATCCCGCTGCCGCGCTGGCCGCGGATCGCATACGTGACGAAACGCTCGCCATTATTGATGTTCCAGACATGCACCTGTTCGTTTTCCACCATGTTGGCCGCGTCAAGAAGATCCTCATCGATTGCGCATGCCGGCCTTCCTCACGGGGCCGAGGTGCGCGGCGGACCGTCCGACGCGCGAAGTATCAACTCCGGGTTCCATAGTTCCTGAAGCTCTTCGGCAGGCGTCCCGTTCAGGCGCGCAAGGAGCATCTCCACCATCCGTTTTCCGGCGCGGTGGGTTTCTGCGCTGAACGTCGTCAGCGCAGGGGACAGCAGGCGACCGATCGGATGGTCGTCTCCCCCGATCACCCCGATGTCTTTCCCCGGAACCCTGCCAGTCTCTGAAATAGCGCGCATGACGCCCATGGCCACGATGTCATGTCCGCACACGATGGCGGTGGGCGGATCGGGCAGTTCGAAGAGACGACGGGCCGCATCGACTCCGCCCTCTTCGGAAGGCGCGGCTTCAAGGCAAAGCGCCGGATCGATGGGGATTCCCGCCGCGCGAAGCGCTGCCTCGTAACCCACTCGCTGGTGGTGGCTGAACATCAGGAACTCGGGCGCGTGCACCAACGCAATCCGGCGATGGCCCAGCGCAATAAATCGCGCGCAACCAGCACGCCCGACGACGGTGTGGTCGATGTCCAGGTACGGAAAACCCTTCTGTGTGTCGCTCCGGCCGAACGCCACAAAAGGAATATCGCGCTTCTGGAGATACGCGATCCGCTCATCGTCCCGCCGAGTGCGGCCAAACAGCAATGCGTCCACGCGCTGGCGCTCGACCAGGCGCTTGAACACGTCGATCTCCGTCTCGATGCTTCGTGCCGAGGCGATGATGACCTGGTAATTCGACCCGTCGAGTTGCTCGTCCACGCCCATCAACATGTTCAGGAAGAACGGGTGCACGAACGAGGCCTGCGGGGCCGAGAGCACGAAGCCGATGGTGTCTGACGACTGGCGCCTCAACCTCCGCCCGGCCGGATCCGGTGAAAAGCCAAGACGGGCCGCAGCCGCAAGCACTCGCTCTCGTGTTGCCTGGCTCACGTCTTCCCGTCCGTTCATGGCCTTGGACACGGTGCTGACCGAGAGCTTCAGCTTCGCTGCAAATTCATGAATGTTCAATCGATGGTCCCTTGATTCAGGGCGTCATTGTCGCTGATAAGAGCAAGTTGCGAAACCGATTTCAGAGGCCTCCTCTTCCCATTCTTGACATTTTCTCGAAGGGTTTTTAACATTCACCGAAATCGTTTTCGAGATTTATTTTCCGGCCTGATAAGGCTTCCAAGGACTGCGCATATGGAGTTTCATTTCTACGAGCCCTCTGCAGGGCACGGGCTTCGGCACAACCCGCTGAACTCCATCATCGCGCCGCGGCCCATTGGGTGGATCTCTACGAGGAGCAAGGAGGGAGGTTTCAACCTCGCGCCCTACAGCTTCTTCAACACGTTCCACTACGACCCACCCATCCTCGGCTTTGCCAGCACCGGCTGGAAGGACACCGCGCAGAACGCGGTGGAGACGGGCGAGTTCGTCTGGAACCTGGTATCCGAAGACCTCGGAGAGCAGATGAACATGACCTCCCAACCGGTGGCCCGGGGAGTCGACGAGTTCAAGCTGGCTGGCCTGACAGCCATTGCCGCGAACAAGGTGAGCGCGCCGCGCGTCGCTGAAAGCCGAGCCTCGATGGAGTGCAAGGTGGTGGATGTGGTGCAGTTCCGAAACACGCGCGGAGAGCAGTTGCCTGGATGGCTGGTCCTCGGGGAGGTTGTCGGCGTCCACATCGACCACGATCTGCTCAAGGATGGCGTCTACCAGACCGCGTTGGCTCGCCCGCTCATGCGATGCGGTGGGTTGAGTGACTACGCATTGCTGTCGCAGGAGTGGATGGTCGAGATCCACCGCGCGCCCGACGAAGCCCTTCGCGACTCGCACGGCAGTTAGCGGACGGGCCGTCCGTTCGCAGCAATCGCTGGAGACGACGCGACGGAAGCGCGCGTCTCCACGACTCGTACATACAGCCTTCGCCATGACCGATCTGATGGCATCGGCTGCGCTGAACCGCGCCATTTGCGGTAAGGCCCGATCGGCCAGCGTGCGTCTTCTTGCCGCTGGTACTGGACCAACTCATTCACATAAAGGAGACCCCATGCAATCCGTTTTTCGCCTGCTCGCTCCATTGCTGATCTGGGCTTCGTTTGCCACGCCCCTGGAAGCCGTGGCACAAACAACCGCCAAGACCAAGATGCGGGTCGCATCCGTCGTTTCGGCTGCATGGCTGCCGCTGTGGGTCGCCAAGGACAAAGGTCTGTTCGAGGCCCATGGCCTGGACGTCGAGATCACGACGGTGCAGAACGTCTCGACCGTCGTGGGCGCACTGGGCCGGCAGTTCGAGGTATCGGGCTGCACGCCCATCGACATCATCAAGGCGCGGCTCAAGAAGCTGGACGTCGTCGGCATCGCGGGCAACACCCAGGAGATGTCGAGCAACCAGCAGATGCGCCTGCTGACCCGCGCAGACGGACCGGTCAAGCGCATGGCCGACCTCAAGGGGCAGGTCGTCGCCACGCCTTCGCTCAACGGCGTGATCCACATTGCAACGCTGAACGCACTGCGCCAACAGGGCATCGACACCAACGACATCCGCTTCCAGGAGATGGCCTTCGCCAACATGGGCGACCAACTGGCGGTCGGGCGCGTCGCGGCGGCCGAGATCGTCGAGCCCTTTGCCTCCGCGCCGGGCAAGGTCGCCACGACCAGCCTGGGCAATCCGATGCTCTCGGTGGCGGACCCGGTGGTGCTGACCTGCTGGATGGCCAACGGCCAGTGGGCCAAAGACAACCGCGCGGCGGTGCTCGCCTGGCGCGCGGCACTCGACGAGGCGAATCAATACATCCAGAAGAACGACAAGGCATCGCGCGCGGTGCTCACAAAGTGGACACGCCTGCCCGACGAGATCGCCAACGCGGTGCGCCTGCCCGCCTACAGCACCCGGCTGGACGACGCGGCGATCGACACCTGGATCAAGGCGTCTCTGGCTGTAGGCGCCATCAACGAGAAGCTGACCGCGGCGGGCGCCAGCTTCGAGTGACGCAACGCAAAGAGACAACCCGAAGAGACAACGGCCCTCGGGCCAGAGAAACATGAATTCACCCGTATTCAGCTGCGAACGCGCAGAAGTCAGATTGGCATCGGCCATCGGCGACAAGACGATCCTCCAGGGCATCGACCTGCAAGTGGGCCGGCAGGAGTTTCTGTGCCTGGTGGGCGGATCGGGCACCGGAAAGACCACCCTGCTGCGCGCATTGGGCGGCTTCTGCGCGCCGACAAGCGGCGCCGTCCTATACGAAGGCAAGGCGTTCCGCAGCCCGCCCGAAGGCGTCGTGACCGTGTTCCAGGACTACGGCAATGCCCTGCTGCCGTGGCGAACCGTGCGCGCTAACGTCGCGCTCGGCATCGAGGAAAAAATCTCCGGCGCAGAGCTCGACCGGCGCATCGACACGGCGCTCGCGCTGGTGGGCCTGCAGAAGGCCGAACGGGAATACCCCGCCAAGCTTTCCGGCGGCATGCAACAGCGGCTACAGATTGCGCGCGCCCTGGCATTGCAACCCAAGGTCCTGCTGATGGACGAGCCCTTCGGTGCGCTCGATGCCATGACGAAAGCAAAGCTGCAGGACGAGCTGCGCAACATTCAGGCGAGCACCGGTGCCACCATCGTCTTCATCACGCACGACGTGGACGAGGCCGTCTATCTCGGCGATCGCGTCGTCCTGCTCGCAGGATCGCCGGGAACGATCGCTTCGGAAATACGCCCGCCTCTCCCCGCGCGCCGCGACCAGATTTCCACCAAGGAGATGCCGGAATACCTGCACGCGCGGCACGAGTTGCTGGAGCGCTTGCACGGAGCCGCCCGATGACCGGCCACTCGCGCAGGGCCCGCCAATGGCTGTTGCCCGTCGCGCTCCTCGGCGCCTGGCAACTCGCCGTCATGGTCAACGACGGTTTCAACGTGCTGCCCACGCCCACCGAGATCGGTCGCGCGCTCACCGAGAGTCTCATCGACGGGCGCCTGGTCGCGGACGCCGCGCACACCTTCGCCGCGGCCCTCGCGAGTTGGGCGATCTGCCTGCTCATAGGCATACCGCTCGGCATGGCGCTGGGCACCTTCAGCACGCTTCGCACCATGCTGTCGCTCTTCATCGAACTGCTCAGGCCGTTGCCGGCGGTGGCGCTCATTCCACCCGCGGTGCTGGTCTTCGGTTTTTCATGGAAGACCGAGATCACCGTGACGGTGTTCGCCAGTATCTGGCCGCTCATCTCCAGCAGCAGGGCCGGCATCGAAGGGCTTCACGCAAGAATCTTCGAGACGGCCGCCACGCTGCACTTGAGCAAGTGGCACACGTTGCGCAGCGTCGTCACACCCGCAGCCTTCAGCCAGATTCTCGTGGGGGCGCGCCTCAGCTTCAGCCTCTGCCTGGTCGTCAGCGTGGTCGCTGAAATGGTCGGCAATCCTGCCGGCCTCGGCTGGGGACTGGTTAGCGCGCAGGAAGCGATGCGGGCGAGCGAGACCTTCGCGTACCTCTTCGCCATCGGCGTGCTGGGCGTCTGCGCTAATTTCGCCCTGGGCTTCGCCGTCCGGCGCCTGCTGCCCGGCCTGGCCCAGGCGAGCTGAAAGGAGCGAGCCCATGAACAAGATGTCTCGCATCCTCCTGAGCCTTGCCACGCCCGTCGCATTGCTGTGCCTTTGGCAAGCCGTGGGCGACCCCGCCTCGCCCATCGCACCGCCGCCTCAGACTTGGCTCTCGAGCGCGCAGGCGATGCTCGCAGCCGGCGAGCTTCAACTCGCCGTGCTGGCCACGCTGAAGACCGTCGTACTGTCCACCTTTATCGCCGGCGTGGTGGGCACAGCCATGGGCGCGATCCTCGGCGCCCGGCCTGCCGTTTCCGAAGCGGTGGCGCCCACGCTCGAGTTCCTGCGGTCCGTGCCGCCGCCCACCATCGTCCCTGTGGCCATGCTGCTGATCGGCAGCGGCGCCGTGCTCGGAGCCACCGTGGTTTCGCTCGCCGCGCTCTGGCCCATCCTGTTGAATGTGCTGCAGGCCACGCGGGCCATCCATCCGACCCTCGTCAACACCGGCCATACGCTGCGGATCTCGACCCGCAGCAAGGTGATGAACATCTACGTACCCAGCATCCTGCCCAGCGTGATCGCAGGGCTTCGCGTGGCGGTGCCGCTGGCCATCATCGTCGCGCTTCTCGTGGAGATGCTGGCCACGCGCCCGGGCGTCGGACGCATGTTGCTTTCCGCCCAGCGCGACTTCGACGCGCCCGCCGTCTTCGCTCTGTTGTCCACCGTGGGCCTCATCGGCGTCGGCGTGAACTGGGCGCTCGAGTGGCTGGAGCGCTGCGTCTCGAGGAAGTTGCCGGGCATCGGGCGCTGACGCCTCCTCACTCTTCCCTTCTTTTTTCGCCCAACGAACCATCCAGATGTCCATCGATTTCCAGATCATCGACAACGCCATTGCCCGCATCGTCATCAACCGTCCCCAGCAGCACAACGCGCTGGACGTCGAGCACGACCGTGCGCTTGCGGACGCCTGGCAGCGCTTCAACGACGACCCGCAACTGAAGGTCGCGATCCTGTCCGGCCAGGGAGGCCGTGCGTTCTGCACCGGCGCCGACATTCGCGACTACCTGCCCTACCGGCGTGGCCGCGCGGCCAGCCAGGAACCCACGTCGATCATCAGCTTCGGCGGACTGACTGGCGCTCAGGACGTCGCCAAGCCGACGATCGCGGCCATCGACGGATTCTGCGTGGCTGGCGGGCTGGAGCTGGCGCTTGCCTGCGACATCCGCATCGCGACGCACACATCGAGCTTCGGCCTTCCCGAAGCCAGGCTAGGCATTCTTCCTGGTGGTGGAGGCACGCAGCGGCTCGCCAAGGTGACGGGACTGGGTGTTGCGATGCGGATGATCCTCACGGGCGACACGTTCGACGCGGCCTTCGCGCTCAACCACGGCCTCGTGACCGAGCTGGTGTCCAGCGAGGCGCTCGAAGAAGCCGCGCTGGCCATCGCCCGGCAGCTCGCCAAGAATGGACCGCTCGCGGTCGTTGCCGCGCGTCGTTCGGTACTTGCCAGCTATGGACTCTCCGTCGAGGAAGGCCTGCTCCAGGAATCGGCGCTGCAACGGCAACTGCTCCTGACCCGCGATGCACACGAGGGCGTCGCGGCCTTTTCCGAACGGCGGCCGGCGGCATACACGGGCAGCTGACGCGAGCAACTGACATCTCGCCCCGCTTCCAGCCGGCGGGGTGCTTCGTCGCCGGAGCCGATCCATCCTGACCTCCAATGGAATGTTAGGAAGGATGAAGTCAGGAGCCGCCTCTCAACTTCGCGACCTCCTTCGGGCTGACTGCCCCCGCGCTGTTGTTCCAGCCTGCACGAATGAAGGTCAGCACGTCGGCAATGTCCCGATCGCTTAGCACGGCGGCGTACTTGGGCATCGGGTACGCCGCCGGAATACCTCGAACGACGAGATCCCCGGTGCCGTTCAGCGTCACGTTGATGAGTGACGACGGATTGCGCTCCAACACATTGGGATTGCCGGCGAGCGGCGCGAGCATGGGCGCGAAACCGCGCCCATCGGCGCCGTGGCACTGCAGGCAATGCGTCGTGTAGATGCGGGCGCCTGCATTGCCGGCCGGCCGGCTCAGCGACACCTTCGTCTTTTGCGCGTCGTAGGCATAGGGTGGTGCGCCATTGCCGCCCTGCGCCGGAAGCGTTTTCAGATAGGCGGCCATCGCGCCGAGGTCGGTATCGGTCATCGCCTGCGTGCTGTTGTTGACGACCTCCGTCATGGAGCCGAACGCGGTGGCATGCCGGTTCGCGCCGGTCTTCAGGAAGCTCACGAGTTCCGGTCCACTCCAGCGGCCCAGGCCGACGTTGTGCTCACCCGTCAGGTTCGAGGCAAACCAGCCTTCTATCAACGCGCCGGAGAGAAACGTGCTGCCGCCTTCGTCGACTGCCTTTTCCTGGAACGCGACACCGCGCGGTGTGTGGCACGAGCCGCAATGCCCCAGCCCCTGCACCAGGTAGGCGCCGCGATTCCACTCAGCATCCCTGCCGGGCTTGTCCTGGTACACGCCCTTGTCGAGGAACATGAAGTTCCATACTTTCAGCGGCCAGCGGATGCCCAATGGCCACCGAATCTCGGACTTCTGATTCTCCCGGTTCACGGGTTCCACACCATGCATGAAGTAGGCGTAGAGCGCCTGCATGTCGCCATCGTTGACTTTGGCGTACGACGGATACGGCATGGCCGGATACAGGTTGTGGCCATCTCTTGCGATGCCTTCGCGCATCGCGCGAATGAATTCTTCCTGGGTGTAGCGGCCGATGCCGGTGTCCGGATCGGGCGTGATCTTGGTCGAGTAGATGCGCCCAACCGGCGTTGTCATAGGCAGGCCGCCGGCGAACGGTTTGCCGCGCGGTGCTGAGTGGCAGGCGATGCAATCGCCCGCCTTCGCAAGATAGGCTCCGCGCGAAACCAGCGCCTGGTCGGGCGCGGTAGCGGCATGCGCGTTCGTGGCGGGGCCGCCCGATGCCAGTGAGAGCGCAAATCCCAGCGTGGCAAACGTCTTCGGTGCGTGGATCATCGACGGCCTCCACTCGCGTTTGATTTCAGTTGGTCGCCGATTGGCAAGGCGTGCAACCGCTTGCCGGTGGCCGCAAAGATCGCATTGGCGAGCGCCGGTTGCAACGCCGAGGTGCCCGGCTCGCCGATGCCGCCAGGCGCTTCGCTGCTCTTCACGAGATGCACGTCGATGTCTGGCGTTTCATTGATGCGCAAGACCCGATAGTCGTTGAAGTTGCTCTGCTCGACGCGTCCATTCTTGAAGGTGATCTCGCCGTACAGCGCCGCCGTGAGGCCAAAGACGATGCCACCTTGCATCTGGGCCTCGATCGTGTCGGGATTGACCGCCATGCCGCAATCGACTGCGCAGGTCACGTGATCCACGCTCACCTCACCATCGTCCACGGTCACGTCGACAACCATCGCGAAGAAACTGCCGAATGCGTGCATAAGGGACACGCCCCGACCTTTGCCCTTAACTTGTGGTGCACCAGCCGCCCATCTGGCCGCCCGCACGGCTTCGTTGAGCACGTTCAGCGCGCGCGGCGACTTCCCGAGCAAGGCTTGCCTGTACTTCACCGGATCTACCTTCGCGTGCGTCGCGAGTTCGTCGATGAAGGTCTCAACGACAAACGCGCTGCGCGTCGGACCCACGCCGCGCCAGAACGCCGTGGGTATGCCCCGCGGCTCCTGGCGAACGTAGTCGACGAGCTGGTTGGGAAGGTCGTAGGGCAACTCGGCCGCCACGGCCACGGCATCGGGGTCGACACCGTTCTTCATCATCGCGGCCGGTGCGTACCGCGCCAGGATCGAAGAACCGACGATGCGATGCTGCCAAGCCACTGGCATGCCGTTCGCGTCGAGGCCGGCGGAAATGCGGTCGTAGTAGTACGGCCGATACATGTCGTGCTGGATGTCTTCCTCGCGCGTCCACACGACCTTCACCGGCACATTCAACTGCCTTGCCACTTTCGCGGCCTGCGTGACCATGTCGATTTCCAGGCGCCTGCCGAACCCGCCGCCCAGCAGATGGTTGTGGACGATGATCTTCTCCGGCGGCAGCCCAGTGACCTTCGCCGCCGCATCGGCCACGCGGCCTGGCACCTGCGTGCCCACCCACACCTCGCAGCCGTCCGGCCGGACGTGCACCGTGCAGTTCACCGGCTCCATCGTCGCGTGCGCCAGAAACGGCTGGTGGTAGATCGCATCGATACGCGTCTTCGCGTTGGCAAAGGCTTTCTCGACATCGCCTTCCTTGCGCGCCACCGCGCCGCTGCGCTGCGACGCCTTCACGAGGTCGGTGACGATCGTCTCGGTCGAAACGTCGGCGCCTGCGCCCTCGTCCCATTGGATCTCGAGCGCCTGCAGACCGCGCCTCGCGGCCCACGTGTGCGCCCCGATCACGGCGACCCCGTTGTCGAAGCTGACGACCTGCTGCACGTCGGGAATTTTTCTCGTGTGCGTGTCGTCGAATTTCGCCAGCCTGCCGCCGAACACCGGACAGGTCGCAATCGCCGCATACACCATGCCGGGCACACGCACATCCAGACCGAAGACCGCGGCACCATTCACCTTCTCCGGCGAGTCGAGGCGTTTCACGCGGGTGCCGATCAACTTGAAGTCCTTGGGCTCCTTTAGCCTGACATTCTGCGGTGGCTGCAGTCTGGCTGCGACATCGACCAGCTCACCGTAACCAATGCTGCGACTGGTCTGCGGATGCAAGACCCGCCCTTCCCGCGCCACGCAGCCCGAGGGATCGACCTTCCAGCGCTGTGCAGCGGCCATGACAAGCAAGGTGCGCGTGCTCGCGCCGGCCTTTCGCATCGGCTCCCATGCGTAGCGAATCGAAGTCGAAGCGCCGGTCAGCTGTTCGGCCAGCATCGGATCGGCAAAGAGCTTCTCGTTCGGCGGCGCATGAGCGAGCGTGACGCTCGCAAGCGGCACCTCGAGCTCCTCGGCAAGCAGCATCGGAATGGACGTGTACACGCCTTGCCCCATCTCGACCTTCGGCATGACCAGCGTGACCTTGCCGCGGCGATCAATCTGGATGAAGGCGTTGGGGGCGAATACGCCCTCGCGCGGCATCTCGACGCCGTCGCCGTCGATCACCGACGTGCGCGCCCCGCCCTGGCTGCGTGCCGGCACGCTGAAGCCGAACAACAAACCGCCACCGGCGGCCGTGCCTACCGTGGCGACCAACCCGAGCAGACTGCGGCGCGACAGGCCCACGCTCTGCCGCGCACCAGACGATTCGTGTGACGTGCTCATGTGCTCTTCGCGGCCTGCTTGATCGCGGCACGAATCCGGTTGTAGGTGCCGCATCGGCAGATGTTGCCGGCCATGGCAGCATCGATATCGGCGTCGCTCGGTGCCGGATTGCTGGCGATCAGCGCTGTCGCCGACATCACCTGGCCTGACTGGCAGTAGCCGCATTGCACGACGTCCAGTGCGCGCCATGCGTCCTGGACTTTTTTGCCGATGGGCGTTGCGCCAACGCCTTCGATCGTGGTGATCTTTCGATCTGCGACTGCCGCCAGAGGCATCACGCAGGAGCGAGTCGCGACGCCGTCGAGATGCACGGTACAGGCACCGCATTGCGCGATGCCGCACCCGAACTTGGTGCCAGGTCTTCGTGATGGCGAACGTGTGGCCGTTCATGGGCTGAGCGCAAAACGATTCGCGCCGGTGAACGGCGCGAGCCATTCCACCGCGCGGTCGGTATAGATCTCGACCTGCGGGGACGGCAGTCCCTCCAGGCTGTCGAGCGTGCCGGCCTTCACCAGGACCTGACCGGGCATCATCGCCACCTTGGTAATCACCGGCGAGCCGCAGCTCCCGCAGAAATGCCGGTAAGAGAGCTGTCCGCTGTCGCCCCTGTCCTCGAAGAACTTGGTCTCGCCGCGTTGCTCATAGTCGGCTTCGGCGATGAAGAGGTTGAAGGAGAAGAGGCTGCCGCTTTGTCTCTGGCAGTGCCTGCAATGACATATGGCTGCGGCCTGCGGTTCGCCCTTCAGCACGTAGCGCACGGCGCCGCAGAGGCATCCGCCTTCGCGATGGTTCATGATTTTTCTTTCTCTATCGAAAGCCGGGATACCGGGTTCCTTCTTGATGGGCTGCTCTGTCCGTGTTGCGATGTTCAAGCCGCGCTGGCAACCCGGATCAGTTTGCGGTTCAGGAATTCACCGATACCCACTTCCGCCAACTCGCGCCCGAAGCCGGCGTTCTTGACGCCGCCGAAAGGCAGCCCCGGCGAGTCGACGAAACAGGAGTTGATGTAGACCATGCCGGACTCGATGCGCGACGCCACCTGCTTGGCATGCTCGATGTCTGCGTCGAAGACGTAGCCGCCGAGCCCGTAGCGAGTGGCATTGGCCAGCTCGATCGCTTCTTCCTCGGTGTCCACGACATAGAAGGACAGCACCGGGCCAAAGGCCTCCTGCTGGTAGAGCGGGTTGTCAACGTCGATGTCCGTGATGATGGTCGGCTCGAGATAGAAGCCGGGGCGTTCGACGCGCTTGCCGCCGTAGACGATGCGCGCGCCCGAAGCCTTCGCCTCCTCGATCTGCTTGAGCAATCCGTTCAGCGCGGTCTCGCTGACCAGCGGGCCGAGCACCGTCGCTTCGTCCGCCGGGTCGCCCACCTTGATCGCTGCGAACCGCTCCTTCAGCGCCGCCAGCATCTGCGCACCGCGCTCCTTGCCCACGACGATGACGCGCTTGATGTTGACGCAGCCCTGACCCGAGTTGAACGTGCGACCCATCACGCACTGCTCGACCGCGTGATCGAGCGGCGCGCCCTTCAGGATGAGCGCCGGGTCGCTGCCGCCCAGCTCGAGCACCACCTTCTTGAGATTACGCCCGGCCCGTTCGCCAACGGAGGCGCCCGCCCGTTCGCTGCCGGTCAGGGCGACGCCGCGCACGCGGAAGTCGTCGATCAGCTTCGCGGCCTGCTCGACGCTGCAAAAGAGGTTGGTGTAGACGCCTTCCGGCGCGCCTGCTTCCTCGAAGAGCCGCGCGAAGGCAAGTGCGCAATGAGGCACGTTAGGCGCATGCTTCATGAGCACCACGTTGCCCGCGACGAGCTGCGGCGCGGCGACGCGGGCCAGCTGGTAGTAGGGAAAGTTCCACGGCTCAATGGCGAAGAGCACGCCGATCGGCTCGGCCACCACCGTGGCGCCGGGCTCGTCAGGCAGCGGCTGCGGCGCAAGAAAACGCTCCGCGTTCTTCGCGTAGTAGTCGAGGATGTCGGCGACCAGGTCGACCTCCATGTAGCCGAAGCGGGTGACCTTGCCCATCTCGAGGGTGAGATACTCGACGTATTCGTCGCGCTTCTCGCGCAGGATCTGCGCAGCGCGGGCGACGATCTTGGCGCGCTCGGCCACCGGCCTGAATTTCCAGTCTTCGCGATAGCGCCTGTCGGCGGTCTCCAGCGCGGCGAACACCTGTTCGTCGGATTGCAGCGGGAATTCCTTGACGAACTCGCCCGTGGCCGGGTTGATGGTGCGAAAGCTCATTTCTGTTCCTTGTTCTTTGCGCTTGAAGCGCGGAGGGAGGGCTCCAGGGAGCCGAGGTGTTTGGGAAACCGGAGAAGCCGGTATGCCGCGTCTTACCAGTCCGGCCGCAGCCAAGGATGGCGAATGTCCGCGACCGGGACTTTTCAGGAACCCTGCAGCGCCACGGCTTCGACTTCCACCTTGAGTCCATAGTGGAGTTGGCTGGTCGGTACCACCGCCCGGCTAGGCTGGCTGTTTCCCGCCCACTCGGCGTAGATCCTGTTGAACTCGGGCCAGTTGTCCATGCCGTCGATATAGACACGAACCTGAACCAGATTGGCGATCCCGCTGCCGCAGGCTTTCAGGACGGCCCCGACGTTCTCCAGGACCTGCCGAGCCTGTGCCGCAAAACTCGCATCGACGAGCTTTTCTCCTGCCGACGTGATGGGGAGTTGGCCGGAAACAAAGACGAATCCGTTGGCGACGGTTCCATGCGAGTAATGACCGCCCGGTTGCGCAAGGTCAGCAGGGTTGATCGGGGTTACCTTGTTGGCGCACATCTCCGAATTCCTACAGCGCCTTGGTCAGTTCCGGCACGGCCGTGAACAGATCCGCTTCCAGTCCGTAGTCGGCGACGGAGAAAATCGGGGCCTCCGGGTCTTTGTTGATCGCCACGATCACCTTGGAATCCTTCATGCCCGCCAGATGCTGGATCGCGCCGGAAATCCCTGCTGCGATGTAAAGCTGCGGTGCCACGATCTTGCCGGTCTGGCCCACCTGCAGGTCGTTCGCAGCGTAGCCCGCGTCCACCGCAGCACGGCTCGCGCCAATGGCCGCGCCCAGCTTGTCGGCCAGTGGCGTCATGATCGCGATGAACTTCTCGCTGCTGCCCAGTGCTCTTCCGCCGGACACGATGATCTTGGCCGCAGTCAACTCCGGCCGGTCACTCTTGACGAGTTCGGCGCTCACGAAGGTGCTTTTGCTGCTGGCGGGTACGGTAGCGATCTGCTCGATGGCTGCACTGCCGCCGGTGGCCGCTGCCGGATCGAAGCCGGTGGTGCGCACGGTGATCACGTTCTTCTCGGTCAGGCTCTGCACTGTCGCAATGGCGTTGCCCGCGTAGATCGGGCGTTCGAAGGTGTCGGCGCCGTGGATCTTGGTCACCTCCGAGATCTGACCCGCATCCAGCACCGCTGCGACCCGAGGCGCGATGTTCTTCCCGCTGGCCGTCGCCGGAAACAGGATATGGCTGTAGTCGCCGGCCAGCGCCACAACTTGCGCGGCGACATTCTCGGCCAGGCCATGCGCGAAGGCCTCACTGTCGGCGCGGATCACCTTGGCCACGCCCACGATGCCTGCCGCGGCCTCGGCGGCATCGCTCGCGTTGTGCCCCGCGACGAGGATGTGCACATCGCTGCCGCAGGCGAGCGCCGCGGTCACGGTATTGAGGGTCGTCCCCTTGAGGCGGGCGTTGTCGTGCTCGGCAATGACGAGAGCGGTCATGTTTAGATCACCTTGGCTTCGGTCTTGAGTTTTTGCACCAGCGCGGCAACGTCGGGCACTTTGATACCAGCCGAGCGCTTCGCGGGTTCGGTGACCTTGAGGGTCGTCAGGTACGACGTGAGTGCGACGCCAAGGTCCTCGGGCTTCACGGTCTCGAGCGGCTTCTTCTTGGCCTTCATGATGTTGGGCAGCGTCACGTAGCGCGGCTCGTTCAGGCGAAGGTCGGTGGTGACGACGGCGGGCAAGCTGACCGAGATGGTTTCCAGGCCGCCGTCGACTTCGCGCGTGACCGTGGCCTTGCCTTCGGCGACTTCGACCTTGGAGGCGAAAGTGGCCTGCGGCAGGTCCGCCAGCGCGGCGAGCATCTGGCCGGTCTGATTGCAGTCATCGTCAATCGCCTGCTTGCCCAGAATCACAAGACCGGGCTGCTCTCTGTCCACCAGGGCCTTGAGCAGCTTGGCTACCGCCAGAGGCTGAAGCTCTTCGGTCGTTTCGACAAGGATGCCGCGATCCGCACCGATGGCCATGGCCGTGCGCAGCGTTTCCTCGCACCGCGCCGGCCCGCAGGAGACGGCAACGATCTCGGTAGCCGCACCCTTTTCCTTCAAGCGCACAGCCTCTTCGACCGCGATTTCGTCGAAGGGGTTCATGCTCATCTTCACGTTGGCGATGTCCACGCCCGTGTGGTCCGATTTCACCCGGACCTTCACGTTGTAGTCGACCACGCGTTTGACGGCGACAAGGATCTTCATGAAGCTCGCCTTTCCGTCAATCGAACTTGGCGCCGGACATTTCGATCCTCACCTTCTGGCGAGGCTTGTCCTTTGCGATGAAGGCGGCGAATTCTTCGGGCGTGCTTGCAGCCACCTCGAACGCGACGTCATCGATGTAGGTCTTTCTGAACGCCGGCTCCAGGAGAATCTTTCGCACCGATCCCGCGATGGCATTGACCACTTCGGCATTGGTGCCGCGCGGCGCGAACAGGCCCATGTTCAAGTTCGACTCGATGTCTGGATACCCGCTCTCGGTGAACGTCGGGACCGTGGGCAGCAGCTTGGCCCGCTGCGCGCCCGAGATGCCCAGCGCTTTCAGCTTGCCGGACCGCAGGAATGGCTCCACCGCGGAAGGGACACCGAACGCGACCTGCACCTGCGAAGCCAGCATGTCCTGGATGACCGGCGCCAGTCCCTTGTACGGCACGTGCGTCATCTTCAATCCGTAGGTCTTCTCGACGTAGGCCATGGAAAGGTGCGTGATGTTGCCGATACCCGCCGAGCCATAGTTGACGCGCTGCGGATTCGCACGCGCGTAGGCGATGAACTCGCGCATGTTCGAGGCTGGGAAGTCGCTCGGCACGAACAGCACAAGGTTCGCCAGTGCGAGGCGGGTGACGGGGACCATCGCATCCGGGTCGTAGGACAGCTTCTTATAGAGATACTGGTTCTGAGAAAAGGCCGAGTCGGTCGCCATCAGCAGGGTGTAGCCGTCGGGCGTTGCGTGAGAGAGCTCCGTAGCCCCGATGATCTCGTTGGCACCGGGCCTGTTGTCGACGATGGTGGCGACCTTCCACACGTCGTTGAGTCGGGCGCCCAAGCCACGCGTGATGATGTCGACCGGGCCGCCGGCAGAGTACGGCACGATGATGCGAACGGGCTTCGAAGGGAAGCTGTCCGCCGAGTGCGTAGGAAGAGAGAAAAACGAAACTGCCAGCGCGATAGCAAGGGAAATGAATTGCTTCATGACTGTTCCTTTGATTGATGAGATTGACTAATTCCAGAAGCGTTCGAACGAAGCTGCGCGACGCTCGGTAAACGCATCCAGCCCTTCTTGCCACTCGCTCTTCGGCACATCCTTTGGCGAGGAAAGCACCCTGTCCCATGCAATGGGCGCATGCGCGCGAAGGTTGGCCTTGACGGCCGCAAGGGCGCCGGGAGGCGATGTCTCCACGACGGCCCGCACGAGTTCCAGGGCTTCTTCGGCTACATCGCCAGAGGACACCAAGCGATTGACCAGGCCAAGGCTCAAAGCCTCAGCGGCCGGAATGCGCCTGCGGGAAAGGATCAGGTCCAGCGCCCGCCGCTGGCCCACCACGCGCGGCAGGAGCGCCAGCGCGGTGTTCGGAATCACACCGTGCCCAAGCTCGGGCATCGCAAACCACGCGGCGTCGCTCGCCACGGCCAGGTCGCAGGCGAGCACGAGCTCCATGCCGCCGCCGAGCGCGGGGCCTTGGATGGCGGCAATCACGGGACGATCAAGTTCCGAGAGCCGCTTGAACATCAGCGCCGGGTCTTCGCTCGGATCCTTGCCTTCCATCCAGCCATCGCGCAGATCGTCGATGTTCGCGCCAGCACAGAATGCGGGGCCATTCGCAGCCACGACGATGGCGCGGGCGCGCGCCTCCAGGCTGCGGTCCAGGCCTTGAAAGAAGCCGCGCACGATGTCACGCGACAACGCGTTGCGCCGGCCTGGGTCGTTCAGCGTGAGCAGCGCTGTGTGACCGCGCAACTCGAACAGGACCTTGTCGGTGGGCTTCATGCGCTTGCTCCTTCAGTCGCACCAGCAAGCAGATGTCTTCGCAGCTCAACCCCGATGGGGCAAGGCACGCCTGTCTTCGGGTTCACGATGACGCAGATTGCCTCTGCTGATGCATGGCAGCCTTCTCCGTTCGCAGCGAACAAACCCTGGGCGATACGTACTGAGGTCTTGCCAACGGCTACCACGGTGCTGCCGATGTCCACGTGTCCAGGAAAGTGAACCTCTTTGCGAAACTCGACCAGCAACCTCGCGATGGCAAGATTGCCGCCGTCCATCAACTCGCGAATCGCAGGGGGTGAGAAGATTTCCATGCGGGCCGCTTCGAAGAGCGTGGAAATCACCGCGTTGTTCACGTGGCGGAACTGGTCGGTGTCCGCGTTGCGCAGCTTCTCGTGCGTCCAGAAGCGGAAGTCGCCGCGCACCGGCGCAGCCATTCTTCGGGGCGCTTCTGTGATGGCCTGGGCAGTCATCTGCTGCTTCTCAGGCGTTCGAGGGATGCATGTGCGCCGTCGCCTCGTGCTCGACGCGCAGGTAGAGCGTTTCCGCCATCGGCTGGCGCATCTCCTCGAGGATGTGACCGACCAGGCCGACAGCGCGCGCTGACACCGCGAGGCCGCGGCAGATCTTCCATGGGATGCCCATCTCGGAGGCGACCGCCGCCATCGCGCCGGTCACGTTGACCGGAAGCGGGCGATTGGCCTGACGCGTGGCTTCGATGCCAAGCGCTTCCATGAGCCGCACATACGGGCCGTAGTACCCGGTCTCCTTCGCGACCTTGAAGAGCGCCGGCGTGCGCGGATCGATTGGCTTGTGGAACGGATGGCCAATGCCCGGCAAGATTTCCTTGCGAGCCCGATAACCCGTGACGATTTCACGGGCCTTGGCTTCCACGTCGATTTCATCGCCGCCCTTGCCGCCATCTGGCAGGGACTCCTGCAGCAGTCGGGCAGCGTTATCGAGCGAGCCCACGAATACCGAGCCCAGGCCAAGCAAGCCTGCCGCGACTGCGGCCTGCACCGACTCCGGTGCGCCGCAATAAGTCATGCGAGTGGCGAGCGACGAAGGCGTGATGCCATGCTCGACCAGGATCACCATCATCGCGTTGAACATGCGAAGTTCGCGCTCGTCTGGAAGTCGCGCGAACAGCTGCAGGAACGCCATCTGTCCGAAGTCCACCTTGCCGACGATCTCTTCGCACAGGTCCAGGCCGTGCACCACCACCTGGGTCGGGCTGGCCCATGCGATGTCCGATTTCACTTCACCATTTTTCATGGACGTCTTTCTATTGAGCTGTTGAGGAGGGCGAGGATTCGAGATGTGGCTTCGCCATCTCGCGCAGGACGTTCTTCAAAATCTTGACCCCGTTGGGCCCGCTCGATTGCGGGAACTCGTCGATCGGCACGATGCGCCGCGGGACCTTGAAGCCCGCGATGCCGCCCTTGCAGTAGGCGAGCAATTCCGACTCCGCAGCGGGCTGCGCCGACGGTCGCACAAAAGCCACGGCCACGTCTCCCTCGCCGTCCTGGTGGACGCCCACGACCTGCGCGGCCTCGACGCCGGGGTGGCTGCAGAGAAAGTCCTCGACCTCCGTGGGATCGACCAGGTAGCCCTTCAGGCGGAGGCTGTCCTTGAGCCGCGCGAGGTAGAAGAACTCGTTGCCCTTCGCATAGGCGAGATCGCCGGTCTTGAGCCAGCCGTCGGAAGTGAACGCATCGGCCGTGGAAGCGGCGTTGTTCAGGTAGCCCTTCATGACGTTGTAGCCACGCAGTTGCAGCTCGCCCTGCTCGCCGTCTTCCTTGGGCAGGCCGGTGCCCGGATCGACGATGCGAAAGCGCATCTCCGGCGAGATCGGCGTGCCGCCGGCCATACCGCGCTCGCGAGCGTCGCCGGTCGTGTCCCGAATGGCCATCAAGGCCAGGCATTCCGACATGCCGTAGATGCCGCTCAACCGCAGACCCCAACGGCCCCAGGCCCCATCGATGACTTTGGCGCCGAGGCCGGCGAACTCGGCGAAGCCGCCGCGGCGCCAGGTCGCAAATGAGTGGCCCTGCGCGCCGAAGACCATGTCGAACATGCCGTCGGATGCGTAGAAGTGCGTTACCCCGTGACGCTCGATGGCCGCCGCGGCGGCGTCCGCCTTGAAGACCGGAAGGAACACGCAGGTGCCTCCGGCCGCGAGCGCCGCCACGGCCGAGACGAAACCGAGCACGCCATACAGCGGCAGCGCGCAGAGCATCGCGTCGCCGGGACGGATCTCCGTCACCTGGCCTGCGTTGCGAGCATGCGCGGCGAGGCCGCCCTGGGTATGCACCGCCAATTTGGGCTTGCCCGTGGTGCCGGAGGTGCTGAAGGTGCACAGCGCATCGGCATCCCGGCCGGCAAATTCGCGATGCGGCTCGCAAGCCAGCCATTGGAAGCCGCCTTCCGCAGGCACCTCGATCACATGAGCGAGTGCGGTAAGCGAAGCCTGCATAGCCCGTCCTGCACCCGCGTAGTCGAAGTCCAGAAACTTCTCGGGAACGACGAGTACGCGCGCCGCGGCAGTGCCGACAATGTGCTGCGCCTCCGACAGCTTGAGCCGCGTGCTGACCGGAACCATCAGCACCCCGAGCTGCGCAGCGCCAAACAGCAGCTGCAGCCAGATCGCGCCATCGGGAATCCAGACGGCCACAGTGTCGCCGCGACGTAGCCCCAACTGCTGCAGGAACGTGGCGGCGCACTGCCCCGCCATCTTCAGTTCGGCCCGCGTGGCCGTCTGCCCGGCGGCGTGGAACGCGGGCAATTCCGTGGAGTGTTGGTCGAGAATGTCAAAGGCCATGACCGCTCCTCATCCAGCCAGCGCCGCGCGGGCAATCTGCAGGCGCTGCATCTCGGAGGTACCTTCGCCGATGCGGAAAGCGCGCGCGTCGCGGTAGAAGCGTTCGACGGGCAGTTCGCACATGTAGCCCATGGCGCCGAAAATCTGCAGCACCCGGTCGGTGACGCGGCAACCCATCTCGCTCGCATAGAGCTTGGCGCGCGATGCCGCGATGCGCGCCTGCGGGTCCTCCGTCTCGATGGCATCGGCCGCACTGCGGATCAAGAGGCGTGTGGCCTCCAACTCGACGTCGTTGTCCGCGATCATGAATTGGATCGCCTGGTGCTGCGACAGGCTCGCACCGAACGCCTTGCGCTCGACTGCGTATTCGCACGCCATCTGCTGCGCCCGGCTCGACAGCCCGAGCGAGCGGCTCGCCGACAGCAGGCGGTCCTGGTTAATCGACTGCATCATCCCGAGGAAGCCTTCATCGGGCGCGCCGAGCACGTCGGCATCGGGCACGAAGCACTCCTCGAGCGAGAAGCCGTTGAGGTGGTAGCCGCGCCACCCCATCTTTTTGTATCGGGTCATGCCGACCACGCCCGGATTGCCGCTGCGCACGATGAACGTTCCGAGCTTCGACTTCAATGGCGCGTCCGGATTCGTCACCGCCAGGACGATGATGTAGTCCGCGGTTTCGGCGTGGGAGATGAAGTGCTTGCTGCCCGTCAGTACCCAGCCGCCATCAACCTTCACTGCACGGGTCCGCAGTCCCCCGAGGTCAGAGCCGGCATTGGGCTCCGTCAACGCATAGGTGATGGTCTTCTTGCCGGAAAGAACGTCCGGCAGAAACGATTCACGTTGCGCGCTGCTGACCTGACTCAGCTGCAGAGGCAAATGCCCAAAAACCTCGCTGAGCGGAACGGACGTGTAGGTCAACTCCTCCAAGATGGCGACCTTTGCCGCGGCCGGTAATCCAGGCCCACCGACGCTGTCCGGCAAGTTGAACCCATATAAGCCCAATGCCGCGACCTCGCTTCGGAGCTGCGCGAGCAGATCGAGGCTAACATCATCATCGTTTTCGATCTGCTGCTCAAGCGGGACGAGACGCTGTCTCACGAATCGTCTAGCTGTCTCACGAATCAAGGAGAGTTCGGTGTCAGAGGTTTGTTCCATGGCTTTCTCGAAAACGATTTCGAAGAAGTTTAGGAGGTTTTTTCGAGGAATGCAAGAAGCTCGAATCAGGGGCGCCGCAATCCCGACTGCGCACGGCTGCGGGACCTGCGATTGCCCCCTTGGACCGCCGAGGGAGCTGCCGCCTGGGCAGGCCCGCGTCCTCGGAAAGTCAGGCGGCGTTGTGCAATGCGTAGTGGCTAACCACCATCGGGGCGGCAAGCCACGCCGACGACCCTGCCAGCCAGTTCGAAACATGCGCCGAGTTCAAGTGCTGTTCGAATGCCGTTTAGTTTTATTCCTGCTCGAACCGGCTGGCGGCTATGAAACCTGCGCTCGCGTGCACGTCGAGAACAACGACTGTCCCGCATGTGAAGCACACAAGCAAATTCCGCCCCGACGCGGATCGCTATAGCCGAGCGGCGGCGCAAGGCTTAACAAGAGGAATCTCGCCCCATTGGTTCTTTGGTTAAGCCATCAGGGACGGTGAACGACCGCTCCCAGCGCGAACTTCTTTTTCCGTGTTCGCCGACGCGCTTTGCGCGGAAGCCCCATCCCCGACGCGGAACTAGCATCCGCTTCCGATCAGTGGCGTGCTTGTCTCAGACAACGATGCGCCGTCTCTGACTTTAATGCGCTGTCTCGGACATTAATGGCAAAGAACAACGATCCTGCGTTCGCGCTCGAAGTCATCAACGCAATCCTCGAAGACGGCGACCCGGCCGAGTTGCTGATCATGTTGCGGCAGAAGGCGCAAGCTTTGGGTGGGGTTCAGGCTGTTCCGAGCAGGCCCACCTGAACCCGACACAGCTTTATCGGACGCTTGCTCCGAAGGGGAATCCGGCGCTCAGCAGCTCGTCGGCCATTCTGAAGGCAATGGGGTTGCGGCTGGCAGTCCAGCCGCTGGCTGCGTCGGCACACGCCACCTGAGCGCGTCTTGTCGCCCCAAGGTGGACGGGGTCGGCGAACCGTCTTGGCAAAATCGCAGGCTGCCTCATTTCCTTCACGACGCGGAGAACACATTGACATCCCGACGGCCGCCGAATGCAGGCGCTTCCAAAAATGCGGCTGAGACACGGCCGGGACGAGGCGGCACCAAAATGACCCACGCATGCGAATCCACGAACTGAAACAACGACTGCGGGAAGCCGGTGCAGGCCCCAGCCACGAGCAGCGCATCCTGCGGCTGTGGTCCCACGCACTGCCCCGCAACAGCGGCCGACGCCTGCCGGCGAGCTTCTTTCCGTCGTCGCTGCTGGCGGCCCTGCCCGCCATCGAAGCGGAGCTTGCAGGCCTGGCGCGCATCCACGCGGTGCATCCCGGCGCCGATGGTTCCGAGCGGCTGCTGGTCGCGCTGGCGGACGGCCAGACGGTGGAGAGCGTGCTGCTGCCGCGGGATGGCCTGTGCGTCTCGTCGCAGGTGGGCTGCGCGGTCGAGTGCCAGTTCTGCATGACGGGGCGCGACGGGTTGCTGCGCCAGGTCGGCAGCGCCGAGATCATTGCGCAGGTCGCCCTCGCGCGCATGCGCCGGCCGGTGCGCAAGGTGGTGTTCATGGGCATGGGCGAACCGGCCCACAACCTGGACAACGTGATGGAGGCGATCGAGCTGCTCGGCACGGTGGGCAACATCGGCCACAAGAACCTGGTGTTCTCGACCGTGGGCGATCCGCGCGCGTTCGAAAGGCTGCAGCAGGCGCGTGTCAGGCCCGCGCTCGCGCTCTCCTTGCACACCACCAAGGCCGACCTGCGCAAGAAGCTGCTGCCGCGCGCGCCGAACATGACGCCCGAGGAACTGGTCGACGCAGGCGAGCGCTACGCCCGGACCACCGGCTACCCGATCCAGTACCAGTGGACGCTGCTGGAAGGCATCAATGACGGGCCGGAGGAGATCGAAGGCATCGTGAGGCTGCTCTCCGGCAAGTTCGGCGTGCTGAACATGATCCCCTTCAACGCCGTGGAGGGCGTGGCCTTCAGCCGCCCCTCGCTGGGGCGCTGCGAACAGATGGCGCGCACGCTGCACCAGCGCGGCATCCTGACCAAGCTGCGCCATTCGGCCGGGCAGGATGTCGACGGCGGCTGCGGCCAGCTGCGGGCGCGCGCGGCCGAAGCAAGGGTGGTGCCGATTCGCTTCGCTCAGCTGAGCGAGGCCACCCAATCCCAGACCTGAGCGGGGGCCTCGACCATCACGTTGTGGCCGTGCGGCCCGAGCTCGCGCGCATCGGGGTCGATCTCGCGGGTCTGCGCCGTCGTGACCAGCGCGTCGTGTTGCCCGCGGGCAAGGTGGACAGGGCAGCGCGCGAGCGCCGCCAGTTCGGGCACCGGCGGCTTGCCCACGGCATGGGCCCGGGGATCCATTGCAAGACGCCAGCCGTCGGCGTCGCGCGCGATGCCCCGCGCAACGACGGCTGCCGCCGCATCGGCGATGCCGGCCAGGCCGCAGACCTTGAGGTACCTGTCCCACGCTTCTTGTTCGGTGGCGAATTTCCTGGCGGGCTGTGACGCCAGCGCCTCCATGCGGCGCAGCTCGTCGTCGCTCCACGCGAGCTTGATGCCGGCCGCGAACACCCAGTGCGGCGCGACGCCGAACCAGCCCGTGGCCAGCGCGAGCGCGATCACTCCGCCGAGCGAATGCCCGAGCACCACGAAGCGGCCCTCGGGACGGATGTGCGGGAGCGCGGCGCGCGCCACGCTGGCGGCGTACTGGCCGATGGCATAGGAGTCCTGCCGGGCCGACTGGCCGTGGCCGGGCAGGTCGGGCACGAGCCAGCGGCCGCTCCAGCGGGCACCGGCCTCGGCGCACATGGGCGACCACACCGCGCCCGTCGCGCCCATTCCGTGCAGCAAGAGGAGCAGGTCCGGGCCTTCGCCGCCTTGTTCGATGTACATGTCCGTTGCCTCCGTCGCATCTGCGACGGCGCAAGAATACTTGCCTCTGCGGGCTTTGGGTGCAGCGCCGGATACCTTCGGCTACTCGAACGCGATCTCTGCAACAAGTGGCGAGTCGGGCTCCTTGCCCAGCGCATTGGCGAACGTACTGCCTTGGCGAAACCAATAGCGGCAGCCGGTTCGAGTGAGCATCGTGACGCACATCAAGCCGTCGGTCTGGACCACCCATGTTCCCGAGGCGCTGCCCGGTCCGCTCTTGTTGGCGAACTCGACACGGCCGTCAGGCCGAAAGATCCAGTGCGACACCATGCCCGTCGACCGGTTCCTCGACTCGATGCCCTTGTCGATGAGCACGCTCTCGATCTCGGCCTTGCCCAGGTAGACGCGTTCCTCGGCTGCGGTCACGTGGGCGATCGGTGGGAAGAGCGCCATCGCGCTGAAGAACATCGAGCAGAAGATTCGCACTTGCATGATTCGCTCCGATCGAGCACATGGGTACCTACGCGATGAGCTCCCCGAACCTGCGGCGAATGCCACCCATCCACGATAGGTGAAGCACGCAGCTTCTTCAGGACCGAACTGCGAAGATGTGGCGATGATTTCGCGAAGAGAAAAGCCTTCATGGCCTTCCGGAGCGAAGCAAACAGGAACAGAATCTCCGAGCGGTTCGCTGTGTTCAATGCCACTGCGGCAATCTCGAGAGATGCGTCCATGTACGAACGGCAACCACCAGCCAATGAGCGAGATCCGCTCGCATCCGCAAGCTTGCGGGGCCGAGCCGGAGTCGCAACAGCGGTTCAGTTCGCGGGCTTCGAGTTCGACTTCGAACGCGGCCAGCTTCGCCAGGGTGGCACGCTGATCCCGCTCAGCCCCAAGCCCGATGCGCTGCTGCGCTTCTTCCTCGCCAATCCCCAGCGCCTCATCGGCAAGACGGAGTTGATGGACAGCCTGTGGCCGGACGTGGTGGTCACGCACGACTCGCTCGTGCATTGCATCGGCGAACTGCGCAGCCGCCTGGGCGATCACGGCGCGACATTGATTGCGACATCGCCGCGGCGCGGCTACATGTTCGACGCCGAGGTGCTGCCCGTGCAGCTCGATCGCGCAGATCCACCCGCGCGCCGGCCGCAAGCAGCGGCGGCGCCGGTGCAGCGGAGCCGATGGCTCTCGGTCGTTGCCCCGCTGTGCGTCAGTGCGATTGGCATTGCCCTCGCGATCTACATGGCGTCGACACCCAGGCCGCGGCGCAGATCGCCGGGCAAGCTTCCATCACGCTGAGGCTTCACGGCGCACGGCGCACGGCGCACTTCAACCAGCGAATGCCGCCTCGGGCAAGCCCCGCGCATCCGGCAGCTGAATGGCGAACAACGAACCGGACAGCGGCGCGGTCGCCAGTTGCTCCTCGCTCAGGCGCAAGGAGGCACTCGTGACAAACAGCGTGTCCAGGTTGTCGCCCCCGAAGCAGCAGCTGGTGGGACGCGGAACCGGCACGCGCAGGCGCTGCATGAGCTGGCCTTCCGGCGAGAAGCGCGCGATCTGCCAGGCGTCCCAGAGGGCGATCCACAGGCAGCCCTGGTCGTCGACCGTCAGGCCGTCGGGCTTGCCGTCGGAGGCCGCGATGGTGATCAGCGGGCGCCGGTTGCCAACGGTTCCGCAGGCGAGGTCGAAGTCGTAGCGGTAGATGGTCTGGCGGTACGTGTCGGTGACGTACATGGTCTTGTTGTCGGGGCTCCAGCCAATGCCGTTGGGCACCGTGAACCCGGTGTCGACCTGCTTCCAGCTGCCGTTCGCCTCGACGCAGAACAGGTGGCCCCGGTTGGCCGCCGCGGCCATGTCCATCGAACCGACCCACAGCCGCCCGCGCCGGTCGCACTTGCCGTCGTTGTAGCGAACATTGGTGCGGCCCGCTTCGGGGTGGCAGAAGGCGGTCAGCCGCCGTGTGGAGAGATCGAGCGCCATGATCCCCCCTGGCGTTGCAACCAGCAGGCCGCCGCTGGCCTTGGGCACGACCAGGCTCGCCATGGTTCCGAGCGGCGTCTCGGTGTCCACGCCCGTCGCGGCGTCGTAGCGGTGCACCGAGGGCGTGAGGATGTCGACCCAGTAGAGCGCATTGTCGCGAGGCGACCACATCGGTCCTTCGCCCAGCAGCGAACGCACTTCGCTCACGCAGCGCACTTCGACGGACGAGGTGGTTTCGGGCGGCGACTGGGTGGCAATGGACATGGCCTTGCCCGCCGCGCTGTGGGTGATGCTGCGGGCGGCGCCCATCAGCGCGGACGACAGGGTGTGGGCGCGCGCCGCGTCCAGCCGGCTCGCATCGGTGCTGATGGCGACGGCACCGATCGGACGGCCCTCGTAGTCGAAGATCGGCGCGGCCACTGCCGCGCGATCCGGCGCGCGCTCGCCCTGCTCGATCGCATAGCCGCGTGCGCGCACCAGGTCGAATTCGGCATGCAGCTCGGTCGGCGTCACGATCGTGCGCGGCGTGAAGCGCTCCAGGTCGAGCGCCTGGATCAGCCGCCGCTGGCCCGAGGAATCGAGGTTCGCTGCAATCGCCTTGCCCGCCGCGGACGCATGCACCGGCAAGCGCTGCCCGACCGCGGAGCGTGCGCCCGACGCCTCGTCCCCCGGCTCGCTGGCCAGGATGACCACGCACCGGCCATCGAGCACCGTGAGTTCCACGGTCTCGCCCAGCGCATCGCGCAGCCGCGCGAGCTCGTCCTGGGCCGCGACGCGCAGATCGAACTCGCTCCATACGTCGTGTGCCAGCTCGAGCAGGCGCAGCCCGAGCTGGAAAGTCTTATCGTAGGCGTTGTGCCGCAGCAGCCCTTCGCGCACCAGCGTCGCGAGGATGCGGTGCAGCGTGGCCTTGGGCAGGTCGCAGGCGCGCAGCAGTTCGGTGAAGGTCATCGGCGTGCGGCGTGCCGACACGATGTTCAGCAGGTTCATCGCCTTTTCCAGCACGCCGAGACCTGGTGTCGACGGCCGCGCGGAATCGGATGCCTGGTCGTGCGTTTCAGCCGCCGGACGTTGGGATGTGCTGTCTCCCTTGGAGATCGCTCCGGTGGTGCGTGTCATGAATACGTGGGAAGGAGTTCCGAAGAGCGGAACATGGGCAGCCGAATTCTAGTTGGAGCCTTCCTGCAGGCCGGCGCCCGCGCGCCTCACTCGAGCTTGATGCCGCGGCTGCGCACCACGTCTCCCCACCGCGCGGTTTCGTTGCGGACGTACTCGCGCAGCTGCGATGGTGTCGAAGCCGACGGCGTCACGCCGAAGCTGGCGAAGCGCTCGCGCACGGCCGGCGTGTCCATGGCTTCGCGCAGCAGCTTCTCGAGCCGCGCCACGCCCGCCGCGGGCACCTTGCGGCCCGCAAAGAGTGCGGCCCAGCCGGAGATGACGAACTCCTGGCCGAGCGAGCGCAGCACCGGCACACCGGGCAGGCCCGCGAGGGGCTGCGCCGAGGTGACGGCCACCGCGCGCAGGCGGCCGGCCTGGACCAGCGGCAGCGCGACCGGAAGATTCATCACGCCCACGGAGACGGTGCCCGCCGCGACATCGGGGATCAGCACGCTGTCGCCCTTGTAGGGCACCGGCAGCAGGCGCGTGCCGAGCTTGCGGTTGAGCAGCTCGGTGGCCAGGTGAGAGAGCGTGCCGACGCCGCTGTTGCCGGCGCTCAGCTCGCCCGCGCGGCCGCGCGCCACGAGATCGTCGAGGCTGCGCACCGGCGAACCAGCGCCCACGGCCAGCACCAGCGGCTGCGTCGAGATCATGCCCACCGGCTGCAGGTCGCGCTGCACGTCGTAGCCGAGGTCGCTGCGCAGCGCCGGCAGGATGGTCATGGTGGTGCTGCCCATCAGCAGCATGTGGTCGTCATTGCTCGAGGCCACCATCGCGGTGCCGGTGATGCCGCCCGCACCCGGCCGGTTGTCGACCACCAGCGGCTGGCCGATGCGCGGCCCGATCAGCTCGGCCAGGATGCGCACGGACCCATTGCCCGCGCCGCCCGGCGCGAAGGGAACGATCACGGTGAGGGGCCGCGTGGGCCACGCCTCCTGCGCGCGGGCAGGCACGGGCCAGAGCGACGGCGCCGCCGAGGCGGCCAGCAGGCCGAGCATGGCGCGGCGCGGAAGCGGGAAAGCAGTTGCCGAAGCTCGCATGGCGCGGTCCCGGGTCCGGCGGCTCATTCGGCCTTGATGCCCGCGTCGGCTGCGAGCTTCTTGTAGAAGGCCGCTTCATCGCGCAGGCTCTTCGCGAACTCCGCGGGACTCGAGCCCACGCGCACCACGCCGCGCTCGCGCAGCTTGGCTTCGGTGTCGGGCAGGCGCAGGAACGCCTGGATCTCGGCCGCGAGCTTGTCGACGATGGCGGGCGGCGTGCCGGCCGGCGCCATGACGCCGTGCCAGGGATTCATCTCGAAGCCCTTCACGGACTCGGCGATGGGCGGCAGCTCGGGCGCGAAGAACACCCGCTGCGCCGTCGAGACGCCCAGCGCGCGCAGCTTGCCCGATTGCACCTGCGGCCAGGAGGTGGCGGCCGCATCCATGGCGGCATCGACCTGTCCGCCGAGCAGGTCGGTCAGCATGGGCGCCGAGCCCTTGTAGCCGACATGGACCATCGAGGTGCCGGTTTTCTGCAGGAAGAGTTCCATGCCCACGTGCAGCGCCGAGCCTGCGCCGGAAGAGCCATAGCTGAGCTGCCCCGGGTGCGCCTTGAGGTACGCGAGGAACTCGGGCAGCGTGCGCGCCGGCACCTTCTGCGGATTCACCACCAGGATCAGCGGCGTGATGCCCACCATGGTGACCGCGGCGAAGTCCTTCACCGGATCGTAGGGGAAGGCCTCGGGCCGCACGGCGGGGTTGATGGCGTTGGCCGCGACATTGCCCATGCCGATGGTGTAGCCGTCCGGCGCGGCCTTGGCAACCACCGCCATCCCCACGCTCGAACCGGCGCCGGGCTTGTTGTCGACCACCACGGCCTGGCCCCACGCGGTCTGCAGGTGCGTGGCGATCATGCGGGCCATGGCGTCGGCGGCGCCGCCGGCCGGCACCGGCACGATGAACTTGATCGGCTTGGACGGATACGCAGCCGCCGGCGCAGACTGCGCCTGCGCGCCGCCGAAGGCGGGAAGCAGCGCGCAGGCAAGCGCGAGACGCAGGACGAATCTCTTGTCTTTGTGGAACACCATCTTTGTCTCCTTGAACTCGATCAGCGAATTGATGGCAATGACGCCGTTCATGCCATGTACTTCGCGAGGCCAGCCTGGAGGGCGACGCGCCATTGCCCTCGCGTGGTCGCCCCGTCGCTCGCGCGGCGCGTGTCCACCCCGGCGATGCCAAGCGCGGTTTCGTAGCGGCTGCACAGGTCGTCGTCACCCAGCAAGGTGACGCTGCGCTGCGGATGCCGCGCGGTCGCGCTCGCGATCTCCAGGCCGATCAGGATGCCCGAGAGATAGTCCGGCAGGCCCTCCGGATCGATGTCGCCCATGAGCCCGGCGGTGCGCGCCGCAAACACCACGTGCAATGCGTTGCCATGCTGTGCCAGGCCCAGCCGGACGCCGGCATCGAAGGTCTCGGGCCGCGCCGTGCCGAACGCCATGAGCCGGCCGAGGATGCCGTGCTTCGTCAGCAGGCCATAGAACTCGCCGGTCATGAAGGTCTCGAAGCGCTCGACCTTGCCCTCCTCGCCCAGCCAGGCCCATTTGCTGTGCGTGCCGGGCAGCACGCAGCAGTCGCCGGCCGCAAGGCCTGCGCCCCAGAGCTGGGTTTCCTCGCCGCGCATCACGTCGTGCACGCCGTCGATGCCGATGCAACGGATGCCGGGCACGATGTGCAGCACCGCACCGGGCCTGACCTCCACCCGCACCAGCTGCGCCGCGGCGGCCGGCAGCCCGGCCGGACAGGCGACATAGGGCGCCTCCTGCCAGCCCTGGCGGCTGCCGATCATGCCGCTCGCAATCAGCGGCACCGCATGCGCGTCGATCCAGTCGCCGCACAGCGCCAGCAGTGCCTCGGCGAAACGCCGGTCGGGCACGGCCATTACGCCGCCGGGTGCGCTGCGGGCTTCGAGGAGGCCGCCATGCGCATCGAGCAGGCTCGCGCGCAGGTTGGAAGTGCCCCAGTCGATGGCGATCAATGACGCCTTCATTGCGCAGCGCCTTTCTTTCTGAGGAACTGCCAGACTTCCGGGGCGGGCTCGATGCCCAGGCCCGGGCCCTCGGGCAGATGGAAGGCCCCGGCGTCGCAGCGCATCGCAGTCCGCACGTACTTCAGGTTGCGGTCGAAGACCGAGTGCTGGTATTCGTGCATCGGCGCATTGGGCAGCGCGGCCGTGGCGTGCAGGCTCGCGGCCTGGTAGATGCCCAGGCCGATGCTGGCGTGCGGGATCACCTTCATGTGGAACGCATGGGCCATGCGGCCGATCTGCATGAACTGGCTGATGCCGGTGTGCCCCATCTCGGGCTGCACGATCGACATTGCGCGCCGCTCCAGGCGAGGGCGGTATTCGAAGACCGTGCGCCACTCCTCCCCCAGCGCGAGCGGCACGCGCACGCTCGCGCCCACATGGGCCTGGCCCTCGATGTCCTCGGGCTGGCAGGGGGCCTCGACGAAGTAGGGCCTGTAGGGCGCGAGCTGGTCGATGAGCTGCACCGCTTCCTGCGCGGTGAACTTCCAGTGCAGGTCGACCATCAGCCTGACGCCGTCGCCCAGGCCTTCGCGCAGCGTCCGCATCTCGGCCACGATGCCATCGAAGGAAACGGCCGCGTGGTACTTGAAGGCATCGAAGCCCTTGGCGACGAAGCCGCGCGCGAGCTCGAGCCGGGCCGCGAGGGTCGCGCCCGGAAGGCCGGACACGTAGGCCGGCACGGTCTGGAGCCGCTGGCCGCCGAGCAGCTTGACCACGGGCTGGCCCACCAGCTTTCCGAAGAGGTCCCACACCGCGATGTCGACACCCGCGATGGCATCGACGTAGAAGCCCCCGAAGAAGCCGCGCACGCGCATCAGGTCGTAGAGGTCTTCCTGGATCACCACCGCGTCGCGCGGATCGCGGCCCACGATCACCGGCCCGATCACGTCGTCGATGATGCTCGTGACCGCGTCGGGCGCGACGATGCCGTAGGTCTCGCCCCAGCCGACGGTGCCGTCGTCGGCGGTGATCCTGATCAGCACCGACATGTCGGTCGACGGATAGATCGCGCGATTGCCGCTGCGCACGAGGTAGCCGCGCTCGTTGATCTTCTCGCCGGGCCCCAGGGGTCCGAGGTAGGGCGTGTCGCGCGGCAGCGAGACGATGAAGCTCTCGACCTGCGCGATCTTCGCGAAGCCGGTCATGGCAGCCGGTCCTGCGGCAGCAGCAGGTCCGCGATGTCCGCCAGGAAGGCGTCGACATCCGCCATGTCCTGCGCGTCGAGCAGCGGGCCCGGCATGCGCTGGCGCGTGTCGGCGATGAGGCCGCGCTTCTTGAGCACGTACTTCGTCAGCGACCAGCGGAACACCGCCTGCACGTTCAGCACCGGCAGCATGCGCGTGAAGAGCGCGCGGACCCGGTCGGCGTCGCCCGCGCGGTGCGCCTTGAAGAGCGTGGTGTGCACCTCCGCCAGCTCGATCGCGGGCATGGTGCCGGCCGCGCCGCGGCGCAGTTCGTCGGTGATGTAGCGCCCGCCCGCGCCGCCGAAGACGCCCAGCAGGCTGGCCGGCGCCTTGTCGCGCAGCACCGAAAGGCGCTGCCCGCTCGGCAGCGTTTCCTCCTTGACATACCGGATCGACGGAACCGCCGCGAGGATTTCGAGCACCACCTCGGGGTCCAGCCCCGCACCTACCGGCGGCGGCACGTTCTGCAGCATCAGCGCAGTCCCCTCGGCGGCCCGCGCGACCTCGCTGAAATAGGCGATCTGCTCGGCCGCGCCTTTGCGGTCCGGCGGCACCGCCACCATCAACGCGGCCGCGCCGCGTGCGCTTGCCTCCGCCGCGAGGCGAACGGTCGTCGCGGTGTCGCCGCTCGAAACGCCCGCGATCACCGGAACGCGGCCAGCCACCTCGGCCAGCACGACGCCCAGCAGCGATTGCCGTTCGTCGGGGGTCAGCTGGCCCACCTCGCTGGCGACACCCGGGTAGGTCATGCCATCGACGCCGCACCGGATCAGATATTCGGCCAGCCTGCGCAGCGAATCCGCGTCGGGCCGCCCCTGGGCATCGAAGGGCGTGGGAAGAACAGGGAAGACACCTGTCAATGAAGGACGCTCGGCCATGAAAGTTTTGCGATTAGTTCCAATGAATGGAAATTATCTTTCTGGCTGCTTTCTTGGCGATCTGGTGCAAACCCTTAACCACCGGAATCCGGCAGACGAGCGCCCGCCCTCGGCACCGCTCGACCGCGCAGGGAATTTGCCGTTCTTTTCCATTTAATGGAAAATTTTGACGAGCACATAATTGTGTCCTGATGAAACCATCCCGCGTTGCCCTTGGCCGGTGGACCGCAACGCTGTGGCTCGCCCTGCCCTTGGCCCTGCTGCCCTGTGCGAGCACCGCCGGCGCACCGGCCACGGATGCGGCGCCGCAGCAGGGCGGCGCGGTCCAGATCACGCGGGCCGAACTGCTGTCCGTTCCCGGCACGGGCTATTCGGCTCCGCCGCGGCGCATCGAGGACGCCGGCCTGCCGCGCGAGGGATGGCAGACGGTCGACCTGCCGCGCACGGCCGCGCGCGAGCTGGTGCCCACGCCGGCCGGCAGTGTGCGCACCGTCACCGACTGGTACCGCATCGACCTGTCCGGGCTGGCGCCACCGGCGCGGCAGCCGCTGCTCCTGTACCTGCCGCGCTGGAAGACCCTGGGCCGCATCGCGGTGTACGGCGATGGCGTGCTGCTCTACCAGTCGCAGGGCAGCGCGGTGCACAACGGCTACAACCATCCGCTGCTGTTGCCGCTGAATGCGGCGGCGAACACGCCGTCCCCGGCGTCGGTGCTGATCCGCGTCGACCGCCTGCCCAGCAGCGGGAGCGGGTTCTCCACCGTGTGGGTGGGCGGCGAGGGTTCGCTGAGCTGGCGCTACCTGCTGCGCCAGCTGCTGCAGGTGCAGCTGCCGTTCATGGGCAGCGCGGCCTTCCTGGCGGTGGGTGCCTTTGCCTTCGCGGTGTGGCTGGGCAAGCGGCGCGAATCGCTCTACCTGCTGTTCTTCGCCATTTCGGCAATGGCCTTCCTGCGCATGCTGCACTACTTCGTGAGCGGCGACTACCTGCTGGTCTCGGACGAGTGGTTCGAATGGATCACCGTGGCTTCGCTGCTCTGGCTGATCATCCTCATCCACCTGTTCCTGCAGCGCCTGCACCAGCAGCCCTCGCGCTGGCTCACGCGCTTGTCGGTGGGGCTGGCGCTGGCCTGCAGCATGGCGACGCTGCCCCATGTGTCCAGGGCGATACCCAGCCTCTACCTCTTCACGCCGCTGCTCAACCTGGCGGTGCTGCCCGTCACGGTGCTGATCTTCGCGGTGAACCTGCGCAAGGCGCTGCGCGCCAAGTTTCCCGAGGGGCGGCTGGTGGCGGGCTGGGCCGTGCTGGCGCTGGCCTTCACTTCCTACGACGGGCTGCTGCAGAACAACTTGGTAAGCCCGGAGAGCGTGTACACCTCGCCCTACGCCATCATCAGCCTGTTCTTCATCTTCTCGTACATCATGTTCCAGCGCTACACGGGCGCCTTCGCCGAAGTGGCCCGGCTGAACAAGGGCCTTGCCCAGCGCCTGCAGGCGCGCGAGGCCGAGCTGGAGCAAAGCTACCAGCGGCTGCGCGTGATCGAGAACGAGCAGATGCTCGGCGCCGAGCGCCGGCGCCTGATGCAGGACATGCACGACGGGCTCGGCTCGTCGCTGATCAGCGCGATCCGGTCGGTGGAGCAAGGCGCCATGAGCGGCACCGAGATCTCGGGCGTGCTCAAGGGCTGCATGGACGACCTGAAGCTGGCCATCGATTCGATGGAGAGCGTGGACGCCGACCTGCTGCTGTTGCTGGCCACCCTGCGCTTTCGCCTGGCGCCGCGCATCGAGAGCGCCGGCCTCGCGCTGCACTGGCAAGTACAGTCGGTGCCTGCGCTGTCCTGGCTGGACCCGGGCAGCGCACTGCATATCCTGCGCATCATGCAGGAGTGCGTGGCCAACGTGCTGCGCCACACGCGGGCCACCATCATCCGCTTCAGCACGGCGACGGACGGCCATGGCGTCTGCGTGGTGATCGAGGACAACGGCGCGGGCTTTGCCGTGGAGGAAGCCCTGCGCCGAAGCGGCCGCGGGCTGCGCAACCAGCAGCGGCGCGCCCTGGCCATCGGCGGCACGGTGCGCTGGGAATCGGGCAGCGGCGGGACGCGCTTCACGCTCTGGCTGCCCCTGCACCATGGGGAGGGTGCCGACAGCAAGACCATGAGCGCCGCCTGAGATTGCCTGTTGCTAGGATGCCGCCATGTCCACGACCCCCGCCAGCTACGAGGTTCGGCAGCTCTCGGCCGACGACGGTCCGCTGATGACCGAGCTTCTCGCGGTTTTCGGCAAAGCCTTCGACGAACCGGCCGCCTACGCCGCCAGCCGCCCTCGGCCTGCGTACCTGCGGCAGTTGCTGGGCAGCGACTATTTCATCGCGCTGGCGGCGCGCGAGGGGTCGCAGGTCATCGGCGGCCTCGCGGCCTACGAGCTGAAAAAGTTCGAGCAGGAACGCAGCGAGATCTACATCTACGACCTGGCCGTTGCCGCCGGGCACAGGCGCCGGGGCGTGGCGACCGCGTTGATCCGCGAGCTCCAGCGCATCGGCGCCGAACGCGGGGCCTATGTGATCTTCGTGCAGGCCGATCCGCCCGATGCGCCGGCCGTCGCGCTGTACACGAAGCTGGGCGTGCGCGAAGACGTGCTGCATTTCGACATTCCGGTGCCGCCGGTGCAACCCGTGCAGGCGTCCTGAAATTCGATGGCCCTCACGCGCGACAACTGGCCGAGCCGCACCGCCGTGCAGGCCTCGCTGGCAGCCCGGTTCACCCTGCCGCCCCTGCCCCCGCCGATCCAGGACTGGTTCGCATGGTGCCGCCGCATGGGGAGCCAGTCCCTTGTGCTGGAGGCGCCGAGCTGGCGCGAAGATGGAGGCGGCGTGCTCACGGGCTCGGGCGCCGTCGACGCGCCCGGCCTGCTGGCCGACATGGAAGGCTACCGCTTCATCCTGGACCGGAAGGCGAGCACGCCCGAGCATCTGGTATGGAGCGACGCCGTGGATGCGGGCCTGTGGCAGCCGCACTGGGTGGTCCTGCAGAACGCCGATGGCGACCCGCTGATCGGCGACATCAGCCAGCCCGAGGTGCCGGTGCTGTGGGACTGGCACGGGAGCGGCCGCTGGTCGCCACGGCCGCTGTTCCCGAATCTCCAGACGCTGATGGCGCACATCCGGGTGCATGTGCCGCCTTCGCTGCCAGGCGACCATGTGCCCGTGGTCTTCCACACGGTGCACCTGACGGACCTGGGCAACGAACCCCTGCGGGTGCTGGCGGTGCTCAAGGCACATCCGGACTACAAGCATCTCGCGGGCGCAAGCCTGCTGAAGCTCAAGCATCAGCTGCCGTTGCCGCTGCTGGACGACAGCGTCAGCGTTGCCCGGAAGGACGATCTTGTCCACCGCTTCGAGGCGCTGGGCGCGCGAGTGACGGTGGTCGAAAGGGTCTGCCAGCGCACCGAGGAAAATTCATAGCCTTCATCGATGAAGAGGGCTCGGCCTCAGGTGACACGAGTTCGGGGCTTTCTACCCGGCAGCGGAAGCGCCCGCCACGCGGTCCAGTGCTTCCATCGCATCGGCCGGCAGTTCCAGCTTTGCCGCCGCCAGGTTCTCGCGCAGGTGCGCGACCGACGAGGTGCCGGGGATCAGCAGGATGTTGGGCGAGCGGCGCAGCAGCCATGCCAGCGCCACCTGCATCGGCGTGGCGCCCAGGCGCTGCGCCACGTCGGAGAGCCCCGAAGACTGCAGCGGGCTGAAGCCGCCAAGGGGAAAGAACGGAACGTAGGGAATGCCGTCGCGCGCCAGCGCATCGATCAGCGCATCGTCGTTGCGGTGCACGAGGTTGTAGTGGTTCTGCACGCAGGCGATGCGGCAGATGCGGCGGCCTTCGGCCACCTGGGCCGGCGTCGCGTTGCTCAGGCCGACATGGCGCACGAGGCCCTGGCGCTGCAAGTCGGCCAGCGCCGCGAGCGGCGCCTCGATCGAGCCCTCGGCCGGGCCGTGCACGTCGAACATGAGGCGCAGGTTCACCACCTCCAGCACCTCCAGGCCCAGGTGGCGCAGGTTATCGTGCACCGCCTGCGCGAGCTCCGCGGGCGAGAACGCCGGCAGCCAGCCGCCGGTGCCGTCGCGGCGCGCGCCGATCTTGGTGACGATGACAAGGTCCTTCGGATACGGCGCGAGGGCCTCGCGGATGACCTGGTTGGTGACGTGCGGGCCGTAGAAGTCGCTGGTGTCGATGTGGTCGACGCCATTCGCGACCGCTTCGCGCAGCACGGCCACGGCCGCCTCGCGGTCCCTGGGCGGGCCGAACACGCCGGCACCGGCGAGCTGCATCGCGCCGTAGCCGAGCCGATGGACGGCGCGGTCGCCGAGGGTGAAGGTGCCGGGGGTCTGCGTGCTGGACATGGTGTCTTTCCTGAGGCGCTGAAGTGGGGGAACGAGGTCGTGAAGCCCAGTCTAGGCAGCGCCTCGCTGCTTGATAACCCACCATAATCGGCACAGCCTGTGCGGAATTCCAGACAATGAACGTCGACCTCGGGGATCTGAACGCCTTCGTGGCGGTGGCGGGAGCCAAGGGCTTTCGCGACGGCGCACGCCTGAGCGGCACGAGCGCATCGGCCCTGAGCGAGGCGGTGCGCCGGCTGGAGACCGAGCTCGGCGTGCGGCTGCTCCACCGCACGACGCGCAGCGTGCGGCCCACCGAAGCCGGAGAACGCCTGCTCGAGCGGCTGAGGCCCGCGCTGGCTGAAGTCGGTGCGGCGCTGGACGTGGTGAACGGCTTTCGCGACCGGCCCACCGGCACGCTCAAGCTCAACGTGCCGATCAGCGCCGCGCGGCTCGTGCTGCCGTCGATCGTGCCGGGTTTTCTTGCGGCCTATCCCGACATCTCGCTCGAGGTGATTGCCGAGGACGGTTTTGTCGATGTGCTGGCCGCCGGCTGCGATGCCGGCATCCGCTACGACGAGCGGCTCGAGCAGGACATGGTCGCGGTGCCGATCGGCCCGCGGCTGCAGCGCTTCGCGGTCGCGGCCGCCCCGGCGTATCTCGATCGGCACGGCCGTCCGCAGCATCCGCGCGAGCTGCTCGGCCATGCCTGCCTGCGCGGGCGCTTCGCCAGCGGGTCGATGCCTCCATGGGAGTTCGAACGCGGCGGCGAAAGCCTGCGCATCGACGTGACGGGGCAGCTGATCGTGCGGATCGGCGCGGCGGCCGATCTCACGGTCGATGCGGCGATCGCCGGTGCCGGCGTGGTCTACCTGTTCGAGGACTGGCTGCGGCCGCATTTCGAAAGCGGCGCGCTCGAGCCGATCCTGGAGCCCTGGTGGCTGCGCTTCCCGGGCCCGTTCCTCTACTATCCGGGCCGCCGGTTGCTGCCGGCGCCGCTGCGGGCGTTCGTGGATTTCGTACGGGGCACATGAGAAAGCGACGGGCTTCACCGCCCCGGCACCACGGCCGCAGCAGCACCCACTTCCCTGGAGTTTTCGTGTACGTATCCAAGCACCACGCGCTGCCCGAGCCCGCCGAAGCCCAGGCCCTGATCGAAGCCCACCCGCTGGGCGCATGGGTCGTGCCCGGCAGCGAAGGCCTGGTCGCCAACCATGTTCCCTTCCTGCTGGACAGGTCGCGCGGCCCGTTCGGAACACTGATGGGCCACGTGTCGCGTGCCAACCCGGTGTGGAAGCTGCTGCCTGCCGCGGGGCATTCGGTGGTCATGTTCCAGGGTCCGCAGTCCTACATCACGCCCGGCTGGTATCCGGGCAAGCAGGCGCACGGAAAGGTCGTGCCGACCTGGAACTACGCCGTCGCCCATGCGCACGGCGTGGCGCGGGCCATCGACGACGAACACTGGCTGCGCGGCATGCTGACGCGCCTCACGGCCGCCCATGAGTCCTCGAAGCAATTGCCCTGGCAGATGACGGACGCGCCGGCGGATTTCATCGACAGGATGCTGCGTGCCGTGGTGGGCATCGAGATTCCGATCGAGCGCTTGGTCGGCAAGCTCAAGGCAAGCCAGGACGAGGACCTGCAGGACCGGTGGGGCACCGTGAACGGACTGGCCGCCGAAGGCACCGAGAACGCGGCGGCGATGGCGCGCCTCGTCGAACATGCCGCCCGGCAGCAGCGCTGACGGGATCGCCATGCTGCTGTATATGCTCGATCTCGCCGGCATCGCGGTGTTCGTAATCAGCGGCGTGCTGGCGGCGGGCCGTGCGGACCTCGACTGGCTGGGCGTGGTGGTGATCGCCTCCGTCACGGCCGTGGGCGGCGGCACGCTGCGCGACCTGCTGCTGGACCGCCATCCGGTGTTCTGGATCCGCGAAGTGCGCTATGTGTACGCGATCCTGGCGGCGACCGCGGCCGCCATCGCATGGGTTCATTTCTTCCCGCTGCCCGAGCACGCGCTGGCCTTGGCCGATGCGCTGGGCCTCGCGCTCTTTGCGATGACCGGCGCGCAGGTGGCCGAGGAGCGGCGCCTGCCGGCGCTCGTCGTGATCCTGATCGGCACCATGACCGGCGCCGCCGGCGGCCTGTTGCGCGATGTGCTCACCGACCGCATTCCGCTGCTGCTGAGCAGCGGCATCTATGGCTCTGCCGCCATCGCGGGCATTGCGGCCTACCTGCTGCTGCAGGCCGCCGGAATGCCGCGCCGCTGGGCCTTTCACGCGGGGCTGCTGCTGGTCGTGGCGCTCCGGCTCGGCGGGATCTACGGCGGATGGCACCTGCCGATGCTGCGGCTTTCGGCTTGAGTGCGCGCCACGCGCGAAGCTACTTGCCCCGCCTCATCGCTTCGCCTTCAAGCTCTGCTCGCGGAACGCCGCCTCGCCGGCGGTGGAGATCTCGACCCACTTCTTGTCGGGTGCGGCCTCTTCGGCATAGTTGTCGTGCCAGTTCCACCACTTGTAGGTGGGCGTCTGCGGGTAGCCCTCGGGCGAGTCTTCCCACACCTCCTGCCGGCCCAGCGGCGTGACGTCGAGGTAGTTCCAGGTGTTGCCCATCTGCTCGTCGCCGCGGTTGTTGAGGAAGTAGGTGCGGAACACGCGGTCGCCTGCATCGCGGTAGAACACGTTGGTGCCGTGCCATTCGTGCACGCCGAAGTCGGCGTCGAAGCTGTCGGTGAGCGTGAACCACGGGATCTCCCAGCCCATGCGCGCCTTCAGCCGCGCGATGTCCGCCTGCGGCGCACGCGAGACGAAGACGAGGGTGGTGTCGCGCGCGTTCAGGTGGGCGACGTGGGCGACCTGGTCGGCCACCATGGAGCAGCCGCGGCAGGCGTGGTCGGGCCAGCCGAACACGCCGGGCTCGAAGAAGGCGCGGTAGACGATCAGCTGGCGCCGGCCGTCGAACAGCTCGGGCAGGCTGACCTTGCCCGCGGGTCCTTCGAAGGCATAGGTTTTTTCCACGGCCATCCACGGCATGCGCCGGCGCTCGGCGGCCAGCGCGTCGCGCGCGCGGGTCTGGGCCTTTTCCTTCACGAGCAGCTGCTCGCGGGCCGCTTCCCACGCCTCGGGCGAAACGACCGGTGGGGTGTGCATGGCGGGCGCGGTGCCCTTCTTTCCGTTCTCGGTGGAACTCGTCATGGCTTGGATCTCCTGGTTGGGCGAGAAGAAAAGTTTGGCACCGCCCACCCCGCCGCGGGAGTAACAAGTTTGGCGGGATTGCGGCTTTCCGCGCCGGGCCCGGTTCCTGCTATCCGGTGGTTTCCCCCCACCGCCCGCAGAGAACAACGCCATGACCACCACCAGCTTTCGCTCCACCCGCCGCACTGCGCTGCACATGCTCGCGGCAGGCGCCGCCTCGCTCGCCCTGCCCGCCTTCGCGCAATGGCCCGACAAGCCGATCAAGATCATCGTGACCTTTCCGCCGGGCGGCTCCAGCGACGTGCTCGCGCGCCTGCTCGCGGAACAGCTGTCGAAGAAGCTGGGACAGCCCGTGGTCGTGGACAACAAGCCCGGCGCGGGCGGCACCATCGGCGGCGCGCAGGTGGCCGCGGCCGCGCCCGACGGCTACACGCTGATGCTCTCGAACACCACGCCGATCGCGCTCGGCCCCTTCACGCTCGACAAGCAGCCCTACGATCCGGTGGCAGGCTTCAGCCACATCGCCTACCTGGGCGCGGCGCCGCTGGTCATCATGGCCAGCAAGCCGTCGGGGTTCAAGAGCTATGCGGACTTCGAGGCGGCCGGACGCAAGGACGGCCGCATGGACTTCGGCTCGGGCGGCCCCGGTTCGATCGGCCACATCCACGGCGAGCTGCTCAAGAAGATCACCGGGATCAACATGGTGCACGTGCCCTACCGCGGTGGCGCGCCGATGACCACCGACCTGATCGCCAACACCATTCCGGTGGGCATCGACGTCATCACCGCCTACGTTCCCTTCTTCAAGAGCGGACAGCTGGTGCCCCTGGCCGTGACCGGCGCCCAGCGCTCGCCGCTGATGCCGGACGTGCCGAGCATCGCCGAGCTCAAGCAGCCGAAGCTGGTGCTCGAGAACTTCTTCGGCCTGTCCGGCCCGGCCAGGCTGCCGGAAGACGTGGTGGCGCGGCTCAACGCGGCCTGCAACGAGGTGCTGGTGATGCCCGAGATCCAGAAGAAGCTCACCGACCTGGGCATCGTGGCCAAGCCCGAAACCGTCGCCATGTTCAACGGTTTCGTGAAGGAGCAGGTGAACGTGCTGGGTCCGACGGTCAAGGGCGCGGGCATCAAGCTCTGACGAGACGGCCTCGGCGCCTGCGCGGCGGCGCCCAGGAACGTTCTGCCGCAGCAGCCCTGCTTGCGCCATGGCCGGATAATACGTATGATACGCATCATGCGAAATACAAAGCACAGCACAAGGGCGGCGGCCAAGGAAGCCTCGCACGAGCGCATCCTGTCCGTGGCTGCCCGTGCGATCCGCCGCAGCGGCTACGACGGCACCGGCGTGGCCGACATCATGAAGGAAGCCGGCCTGACCCATGGCGCCTTCTACGCCCATTTCCCGTCGCGCGAAGCCATGCTGGCCGAAGCGGCGGGCCGGGCCTGCACCGAATCGGCCGCGGCGGCCGCACAAGTCGCTTCCGACGAGCCCTCCGGGCAGGCCCTGGCCTCCATGCTGCGCGCCTATCTTTCGCCGGAGCATGTGGCGCACGCGGAGACGGGGTGCCCGCTGGCCGCGCTGGGCTCGGAAACGCCACGCCAGGCCGCCGAGGTGCGGCGCGTGACCACGCGGTACGTCAAGGAAATGATCGATCTCGTCGCCCGCCAGTCGCCCGACTGGGGGCAGCCCGCGGCGCATGAACGCGCACTGGTGACCGTTGCCACCATGGTCGGCACCTTGCTGCTGGCACGTGCGGTCGACGAGCCGGCGCTGTCGGCCGGCCTGCGCGAGGCGACGCTCAAGCATTTGACGCCGGCCTGAATCCACCGCGGCACGAATCCCACATCCCTTTCTGTTCGACCAAAAATATGATGACCATCATGCGACATAAGCGGAACCCCACCGGCAAGGCGCGCGCGCTTCCGCTCCTTTTCGCGCTCGCATTCCAGGGGCTCGCCGCGGCCGCAGCGCTCACGGCGTTGCCGGCCCGGGCGGACGAGACATCGCCCGTCGGCCTGTGGAAGAACGTCGACGACGTCAGCGGCAAGCCGCGGGCGCTGATCCGCCTCACCGAATCGAACGGCGTCCTCCAGGGAAAGATCGAGAGGGTGTTCCCGGCGCCGAACGAAGACCCGAATCCGACCTGCGAGAAGTGCGAAGGCGCCAACAGGAACGCACCGGTCGTCGGGCTGGTGATCCTCAGCGGCCTCGCCAAGGAAGGCGGCGAATACGCCGGCGGCCAGATCCTCGATCCCGACAACGGCAAGGTCTACCGCAGCACTGTGCGCCTGACCGACAACGGCAAGAAGCTCAGCGTGCGCGGCTACATCGGTGTGCCAATACTGGGCCGTTCACAGACCTGGATACGCCAGGAACAAGGAAAACCATGAAAGCATTTGTTCTCGATCGATACGGCAAGAAAGCCGCGCTGCGGCCGGCCGACGTGCCGACGCCGGAGCTGCGCGATGACGAGGTCCTGGTCGAGGTGCATGCCGCAGGCCTGAACCTGCTGGACGCCAAGATCAGGAACGGCGAGTTCAAGCTCATCCTGCCGTACCGCCTGCCCCTGGTGCTGGGGCACGACGTGGCCGGCGTCGTGGCCAAGGTCGGCCCGCGCGTGCGGCAGTTCAAGCCGGGCGACGAGGTCTATGCGCGGGCGGACGATTTCCGGATCGGCACCTTCGCCGAGTTCGTTGCGGTCAAGGAGGCGTCGCTCGCGCTGAAGCCGCAGGGCCTCACGATGGAAGAAGCCGCTTCCATTCCGCTGGTGGCCCTGACGGTGTGGCAGGCACTGGTCGAGAAGGCCGGGCTCAAGAAGGGGCAGAAGGTCTTCATCCAGGCGGGCTCCGGCGGCGTGGGCACTTTGGCCATCCAGCTGGCCAAGCACCTGGGCGCCAGCGTGGCGACGACCACGGGCCCGACCAATGTCGAGCTCGTGAAGCGCCTGGGCGCGGATGTCGCCATCGACTACCGCACGCAGGACTTCGAGGACGTGCTGCGCGACTACGACGTGGTCCTGAACAGCCAGGACGGCAAGACGCTCGAGAAATCCCTGCGCGTGCTCAAGCGCGGCGGCAAGCTCATCTCCATCTCCGGACCGCCCGACCCGGCATTCGCCAAGCAGAGCGGCGCACCCGGCTTCGTGAAGCTGGCCATGCGGCTGCTGAGTTCGGGCATCAGGCGCCGGGCCAGAAACCGCGGCGTCGATTACTCGTTCCTCTTCATGAGGGCGAACGGTACCCAGCTGCGCGAGATCACGCGCCTGATCGAAGCCGGTGCCATCCGGCCCGTGATGGACCGCGTGTTCCCGTTCGAATCCACCAATGAAGCCCTGGCCTATGTCGAAGCAGGCCGCGCCAAGGGCAAGGTCGTCGTCAAGCTCAAGTGAGCCCCGTTCATTTCCCGTTCCCTTCTTTTCCTGGAGATTCCTCATGAAGATCGAAAATTCCGTCGCCCTCGTCACGGGCGCCAATCGCGGCATCGGCCTGGCGTTCGCGCGCGAGCTGCTGGCCCGCGGCGCCCGCAAGGTTTACGTGGGCGCCCGCAACCCTGAAACCGTGACCCAGGCCGGCGTCCAGGCGCTGCGCCTGGACGTCAACAATCCGCAAGACGTGGCGGCTGCCGCGGCTGCGGCATCCGACGTGACGCTGGTGGTCAACAACGCCGGCATTGCCCAGGTCGGCGGCTTTCTCGCGGACGACAGTGAAGACACGGCGCGGCGCATTTTCGAAACCAACTTCTTTGCCGTGCTGCGCATGAGCAAGGCCTTCGCGCCGATTCTCAAAGCCAACGGCGGCGGCGCGCTGCTCAACGTCCTGTCGGTCGCCTCATGGGTGAACGGCGGCGAGCTGGCAGCTTATGCGGCGAGCAAGTCGGCCGCGTGGTCGCTCACCAATGCCCTGCGCAGCGAACTGTCGGCGCAGAAGACGCAGGTGCTTGGACTGCACATGGCCTATGTCGACACCGATCTCACGCGCGGGTTCGATGTGCCGAAGACGAGCCCTGAAGACATCGTGAAGCGTGCGCTCGACGGGCTCGAATCGGGCCTCGACGAGGTGCTGGCCGATGAGCTCACGCAGCAAGTCAAGCAAGGGATGACCGCGCCCAGGCCCAGCTACCTTCCGCAGGTGGGCTGAGTGCACCGCTGGGCGGACGTTCCAACGAGATCCATCTCCGCCGGCGGCGTGGATTTTGCGTACCGGGAGCTGGGAGCGCACCATGGCGGAACACCCGTGGTGTTTCTCGTGCACCTGGCGGCCGTCCTGGACAACTGGGACCCGCGCATCATGGACGGCATTGCGGCAAAGCACCACGTGCTCGCCTTCGACAACCGCGGCGTCGGCGCATCCAGCGGTTCGCCGTCCGATTCGGTGGAGCAGATGGCGAGCGACGCCATCGCATTCATCGAGGCGATGGGCTTCGCGCAGGTCGACCTCTTCGGCCTGTCGATGGGCGGAATGATCGCCCAGGACATCGTGCTGAAGGTGCCGCAACTCGTACGCAAGATGATCCTTGCGGCCACCGGCCCCGCGGGCGGCGAGGGCATCAGCACGGTGGCCAGGGTCGCGCACTGCGACCTGCTGCGGGGTCTTCTCACCGGCCAGGATCCGAAGCAGTTCCTTTTCTTCACGCGCACGCCGGGCGGCATCGAAGCCGGCAAGGCCTTTCTCGCACGGTTGAAGGAACGCTCCGAAAACCGCGACAAGGAGATCACGATCTCCGCGTACCTGGCGCAATTGCGGGCGGTGAAGGCCTGGGGCCGCAAGCAGCCCGCCGATCTTTCGGTGGTCAGGCAGCCCGCGCTCATCGTCAACGGGGACGACGACCGGATGGTCCCGACCGCGAACTCGCACGAGCTGGCGTGGCGGCTTCCGAACAGCACGCTGATCATCTACCCCGATGCCGGCCACGGTGGCGTGTTCCAGTTCCATGCCGACTTCGTGCCCAAGGCGATCGAGTTCCTGGATCGATAGTATTTCGAGGACGGCTGCGCTTGTTGGCCGCTTACCCATCTCATGGGTATTCGTAAAATTACCCATGTGATGGGTTTTTGACAAATACCCATGATATAGGTAATCTCAGGATACCAATCTCATTGGTATTCACATGCAGCAAGTCCTTTCGGTTCCCTCCCAGCTCGGCGCGCTGCTCAAGGCCGCGCGCAAGGAAGCGGGCATTTCGCAGGTCAGGCTGGCCGAACGGCTTGGCATCAGCCAGAGCCGGATGTCCCACATGGAGCTCAACCCGGGCTCGCTGAACCTGGAGCAGCTGCTGGCCATCTTCGGCGTGCTGGGCCTCGAGATGGTGGTGGGCTCCAAGAGGCTCGCGCCCACCGGCAGCCAGGCACCTTCCCAGGAGTGGTGAGCATGGCTCGCACACGGGGCCTGCAGGCACTGTCCATCTGGGCCAACGGTGAACGGGTCGGCAGCTGGCGCATCCCCGCGCACGGGGCGGACGAACTGCGCTATGACGATGCCTGGGCCGATTCGCCCGCAGGGCGCCCGCTCTCGCTTTCATTGCCGCTGGTGCGCGGCTTCACCCACAAGGGCGCGGTCGTCAGCAACTACTTCGACAACCTGCTGCCGGACAGCCTGTCCATCCGCCAGCGCATCGCGAGCCGCTTCGGCACGCAGACGACGCAGGCCTTCGACCTGCTGCAGGCGATCGGCAGGGATTGCGTGGGCGCCATCCAGCTGCTGGGAGAGAACGCCAGCCCGGCCGATGTGCAACGCATCGAGGGCGAGCCGATGAGCGAAGCCGGCGTCGAGCGGCTGCTGCAGCAGACGGTCGATCCGGGCAGCTTCGCCGCGCAGGCGGTGCCTGGCGACGAGCTGCGCATCTCCCTGGCGGGCGCCCAGGAGAAAACCGCTCTTCTGTGGCACGAGGGCCAGTGGGTGCGCCCGCAGGGTTCGACCCCGACCACGCATATCCTGAAGTTGCCACTGGGCCTCGTCGGCCATCGCAAGGCCGACTTCAGCACCTCGGTGGAGAACGAGTGGCTCTGCCTGAACATCCTCCAGGCGTACGGCGTTCCCGTTCCCCGCACCGCGATGCTCCGGTTCGGTTCGCAGAAGGTGCTGGCCGTCGAGCGCTTCGACCGCCGGCTGCATTCGTCCGGAAACTGGTGGCTGCGCCTGCCGCAGGAAGACTTCTGCCAGGCCCTCGGCAAGCCGTCGCACCTCAAATACGAAGCGGACGGCGGACCGGGAATGACCGACCTCGCCGACGTGCTGCGCAATTCGGTTAACGCAGAGGAAGACCTGGCAACGCTCCTCACCGCACAGCTGCTCTTCTGGATGCTGGGCGCGCCCGACGGGCATGCCAAGAACTTCAGCATCGCCTGGCTCCCGATGGGCCGCTACAGGCTGACGCCCCTCTACGACGTGATGTCCATCTGGCCCCTGGAAGGCAACGGCCCGAACCAGTTCTCCAGGCACGAAGCCAAGCTCGCGATGGCCCTGTCCGGCAAGAACAGGCACTACCACTTCAAGACCATCGAGCGGCGCCACTTCAACGCCATGGCGCAGAAGTGCCACTACGGCCCGGATGCCGAGAACATCATCCAGCGCGTGCTCGCGGCAACGCCAGGCGTGATCGACCGGATCGCTGCGCGCCTGCCTGCGCGGTTTCCGGCTGCGGTGTCGGGCCCGATCCTTGAAGGGCTCGCGCGCTCCGCGAGGGCGCTGAAGGGGATGCCGCCCGTCTAGGGAGGCAGCGCCCGCGCATGCCGGAATGCCCTGCAAAAAGTTCATCGGAAATTCGCCGCAGCCTTACCGGCCCTTCACATGGCGCCTTCAGCATGGGGACTCCTGAATCCAACGACTCGAAGGAGTTGCAATGAAGAAGTTGTCCCTCGCATTGGCTGCGGCCGCCCTGCTCTCTCTGGCCGCCCTGAGTGCTCCTGCGCAAGCGCAGCCGCACCTTGGAGACCATGGCTATCGCCCGCATGTGGTCGTTGTTCCGCCACCCCCGCCGCGCCATGTCGTGCGGCACGGCTACGAGCACCGCCACGACCGCCACGACCGCCATGCCGGCTACCGCCACGCGCGCCGCGACAGCGACCGCGACGGCGTGCCCGACCGCTACGACCGCCGCCCCCACAATCCGTATCGGCGCTGAGCGTAAGCACTTGCCGCTGGCGGCGCAACGACTGACACATGGACTGGCGCGAGGACCGCTGGGGCAGAGCTTGCGAAGTCAAGCAAGAGCCGAAGCGAGGAGAGGTCAAGTGGAAGGACCGCGATCGCACTCGGGAGTCCGCGCTCTGAAATGAACCTCTTGCGCTGGACCGCTCAGCGCAGCAGCAGCTCGATGCAGCCGGCGAGCGGAACCTTCGGAACGTGATCGAGCCGCGCGCTGCTCGCAATGACGATCGCATGGTCCGCGCGCCCGGCCCGCGATGCGACAGCCTGCCACAGGCAGCCGATCGAGCGCGCGTCGAGCGCGCCTTCGGGTTCGTCGAGCAGCACCAATGGGCGGCCTGAGGCCAGCGCGGCCGCCAGCCCCACCTTGCGCTTCGATCCGGTGGAGAGCATGTACATCGGCTTCTCGATGTGCGGCGCCAATGAGAAACCCTCGACCAGCGCCTGCCACAGCGCCGCATCGAAGCCCGCGTCGCCTTCGCTCAGGGTGGCCGTGCACGCACGCGCGGTGAGCTGGTCGAAGGCTTCGGCGGCCGGGTCGCAGAAGAACACGTTGCGCCTGTAGGCCTCGGGCTCGGCGTCGAGCCGCACGCCCGCGAGCGTCAGCGTTCCGGAAGCCGAAGGCAGCGCGCCCGCGATCACGCGCAGCAGGGTCGACTTTCCGCTGCCCGTGTCGCCATGCAGCAGCGTGACGCCCTCGCCCAACGATGCGCACCAGCCGGTTGCGAGCGCGGGCTGGCCCGGATAGGAAAAGCCCAGGTCGTGGAGCTGGAGAATGGCGGGTGATGTCGGGGCGTTCATGTGCATGCGGAAGTCCTTGCCCGATTCTGCCTCCGCCCCAGGCCACCATTTTTCTTTCTCGGTAGATCCCAAGGCCGCTCAAAAGCCCTTGTACATCAAGGACTTAACCTGCCAATGACGGCTCAAGCGGCATCACCGAATCTCACACAGTCTCGTTCTTGCGCGTACCCCACGGTGTACCCCAGACTGCTATTCAACCGCAGCCGATCTTGGGTACACCATGGGGCAACTCAGCGAGCTTCAGATCAAGGCGGCAGCGCCGCGGGGACAAGGGAATATCCGCTGGGTGGCCGCAGAATCCGGCCGCTGAATGAAGGCGCCTGCTGACAAGAGTGCCATCTTCTTTCCGGCGCCCGTCAGTTGCGAATATTGCGTTTAGTGCGTATATTTCGCTTGAGGCGCCGGCGTAGCGCCAGCTATGAAAGGACCCAGCATGAACCAGATACTCGACCCCGCCAGCGAAATGGAAGCGGAAATGGCCGGTGCGGCGACGGCGTGCCTGGTTGCGGCCCTGGATCACTCGAAGGCAAAAGCGATCAAAATAACCATCGAAGTGGACAGGGACGGCAAGGGCGAAGCCCCGGTGCTGCTCCTGCCTCCGCGTGCCTTGCACTTCCTTGCCGACGTGTTGCGCCAGATGGCCAAGCGCGAGCCGATGATGCTCGTCCCGCAGAAGCTGGAACTCACGACGCAGCAAGCTGCGGCACTCCTGAATGTGTCGCGTCCTTTCGTGATCAAGGAAATCGAGGCTGGCCGGCTGAAGTGCCGGCTGATCAACCGGCACCGCCGCATCGAGTTCGAAGAGCTCATGCGCTACAAGGACGAGCAGAAGCAGCGGTCGGCCGGTGCCCTCAAACAATTGAACGACCTCTCCCAGGAGATGGGCGAGGAGCTGTGAGTGGCGGGAAGCGCCCGGTACACAGCCGTGCTCGACGCCAACGTCCTGTACCCGGCGTTGCTGCGCGACGTGCTGCTCAGCCTGGCCGACGCGGACCTCTATAGCGCGAAGTGGTCCGTCCACATCCGCGAGGAGTGGACGCGCAGCCTGCTGCGGGACCGGCCCGGCATGGGAGTCCAGGTTGCCGCTGCTGCGCAAGCCATGGAGGACGCCATTCCGGACTGCCTCGTCTCAGGTTACGAACACCTGATCGAGGGCTTGAAGCTCCCGGACCCTGATGACCGCCATGTGCTGGCGGCTGCAATCACTGGGCACGCGGATGCGATCGTGACGTGGAACGAGAAGGACTTTCCCAGGGAAGTGCTGGACCCGTTCGGCATCGAGGTACAAACCCCTGACGAATTCGTCCTCAACCAGCTGATGCTGGAGAAGCTCGCCGCCCTCGCGGCTTTGAAGCGAATGCGCGAGCGCTGGGCCCGGCCGCAGGTCGACGCGATCGCGTTGGTCGCGCTGCTCGAGAAGCGTGGGTTGCCACAGACTGCAGCGCACCTGCGCGATGTTGTGGCACTCATCTAGTGTGATGCCTGAAACCTGGGGCTGCTTCCGGCAGTTTTGGTGTACCCAAACGTGTACCCGGCGGATAGGACGAATTGGTGAAAGCGAGTGCTGGTGCGGGTCGCAGGCGATTTAAAGAATCCGCCCCAGTTCCAACCCGCCTTCAGCTCAGATCAGGAACTTGCGGATGCGCGCCGACGCCAGGTCGATGGCGCTCACGCTCACCACGATGATCAGCATCACCGCGCAGGTCTCGGCGTACTGGAAGCCGCGAATGATTTCCCACAGCACCACGCCGATGCCGCCCGCGCCCACCATGCCCACCACGGAGGCCGAACGCACGTTCGATTCGAAGCGGTACAGCGCATACGAAACCCACAGCGGCATCACCTGCGGCAGCACGCCGTAGACGATCTCGTGCAGCGCGCTGGCGCCCGTGGAGCGGATGCCTTCCACCGGCTGCGGGTCGATGGCCTCCACCGCTTCGGCGAACAGCTTGGCCAGCACGCCGGTGGTGTGCACCCACAGCGCCAGCACGCCGGCGAAAGGGCCCAGGCCCACGGCCACCACGAACAGCATCGCGAACACCATCTCGTTGATGGCGCGGCAGCTGTCCATGAGGCGGCGCATCGGCTGGTAGATCCACCAGGGCACGATGTTGGCGGACGCCAGCAGCGCGAGCGGCACGGCGGTGACCACGGCCAGCGCCGTGCCCCACAGCGCGATCTGCAGCGTGACGACCATCTCCTGCAGGTACATGCGCCACTGCGTGAAATTCGGCGGAAAGAACTCGGCCGCGTAGGTGGCCATGTTGCCGGAATCGCGCCAGAGGTCGAGCGGGCGCATGTCGGCGCCCTTCCATGACGCGACCAGCAGGATCAGCAGGCCCGCCCACGCGAGCTGCCAGGCGAGGCTGCGCTTGGGAGCGGCTGAGGCCGCAGGCGCCACGCTCGGGCGAACGATATGGACCGTGGGTTGCATGGCGGACACAGCAGTGCAGCAGCAAAAAAGTGGCGGCGCTCAGTTCAGCGCGGCCAGCTTCTTGTCGATGTCGGACAGCTTGGCCTTCTTGTCGGCATCGCCGAGCACGGCGTCGGCCTCGATCTTGGTGCGCTGGCCGAACAGGTCGAGCTGGCGGATCGGCAGCAGCTGCTTGTCGCTCGATTCCTTGAAGCCCGAGAGCTTCGAAATCTTCATGACGATCTCCTTCTCGCGCGGATCGGTCTTGGCGTAGTTGTAGAAGAAGTTGCGCAGCTTGGCCTTGGTCGCCTCGGGCAGGTCCTTGCGCATGACGAGCGGGTCGAGCGGAATCAGCGGCGAGGTCCAGACGATCTTGATGTCCTTGAACTTCTCGGGGAAACGCTCCTTCACCTTCTCGAGGTTCTCGCTGTTGTTGGTGGCCACGTCGACCTGCTTGTTGGCCACGGCCAGCGCGTTGGTCTCGTGGTTGGCGCTGCGCGTCACCTTGAAGATCGACTTGGCATCGAGCTTGTTCTGCGCGAAGACGTAGAAGCCCGGCACCAGGTAGCCCGAGGTCGAGTTGGGATCGCCGTTGCCGAAGCTCAGGTTCTTCGCGTTCTTGAGCACGTCGTCCAGCGTGTTGAGCGGGCTCTCGCGGTTCACGATCAGGTGCGAGTAGTAGCCCTGCGTGCCGTCCGCGTTGACCATCTGCGCGAACACCTCGCCGCCCGCACGGTCGACCGCTTCCATCGCCGACTTGTTGCCGAACCAGCCGATGTGCACCTTGTTGAAGCGCATGCCTTCGATGATGCCGGCGTAGTCGGGCGCGAAGAAGGCCGTGACCTTGAGGCCCGTCTGGCGGCTCATGTCGTCGATCAGCGGCTGCCAGTCGCCCTTGAGGTTCTGCGTCGCCTCGGTCGAGATGATGCCGAAGTTGATGTCCTGCGCAAACGATGCGCCGGCCAGGCCGAGGCCCAGCGCGGTGGCGGCAATGAGTTTCTTGATCATGGATGGCTCCAGGAAGATTTTTGAAGAGAGGAAAAAAAGAAAAGCGCGTTCTTCGCGGGCTATGCAGCCTGCGCGGCCCACGACACGGGAGCCGCCGGGTTCAGCACGTGCACGTTGGCGCCTTCGGGCGCCGAGGCCGGTGCGGCGGGCCGCAGCAGCTCGTCGGCCTGCACGCCGTACAGGTCGCGCAGCAGTGCGGGCGTGAGCGCCGAGGAAGGTCCGTCGAACACCACCTGGCCCTGGTTCAGCGCCACCACGCGCGGGCAGTACTTCATCGCGATGTCGACCTGGTGCAGCGACACGATGACGGTGCAGCCGTCCTCGCGGTTGATGCGCGCGAGGATTTCCATCACCTTGCGCGACGACTCGGGATCGAGCGATGCAATGGGTTCGTCGGCCAGCACCACCTTGGCGCCCTGCACCAGCGTGCGCGCGATGGCCGCGCGCTGCTGCTGGCCGCCCGACAGCGTGGAGGCGCGCTGCGCATGGCAGTCGGCAATGCCCACGCGCCCCAGGGCCTCCAGCGCCAGCGCGCGCTCCTGCGCCGTGAACATGCGCAGCCAGCTGCGCCACCACGGCATGCGGTGCAGCGAGCCGACGAGCACGTTCACCAGCACCGGCAGCCGCGCCACCAGGTTGAACTGCTGGAACACGAAGCCGACCTGCGAGCGCACCTTGCGGATGTCGCGGTGGATGCGGCCGCCCTTCTGCACGCAGCAGCCGTCGATCTCGATGAGCGAGTCGGTTGCGCCATCGGCGGCCACCAGGCCCGCCACGTGCCGCAGCAAGGTGGACTTGCCGGAGCCCGAGGCGCCGATCAACGCCACCATCTCGCCGCGGTTCACGGCCAGGTTGACGTCGCGCAGCGCATGCCGGCCGTTGGCGAAGTGCTTGTTCAGTTGATGGATGCGCAGGACACCGGTCATCTTGGATTCCAAAGTCGTCTAGACAAGTGAAGTCTCGCGAGGCGTCGTGACATGCGCGCGACAGCTGCGCGACATTGCGGCGACAGCCGCGGCCGCGCCCCGGGCCACGCCCTCAGATCACGCGCCGGCCCTGGCGCCACACGCCGCGCACCACCGGGTGCCTGGCACCGCCGGCCATCTGGGTGATGCGCACCTGCACCAGGTCGGCGCGCAGCCCCGGTTCCAGGCTGCCGCGGTCGTGCAGGCCGGCCGCGCGCGCGGGTGCGCGGCTCACCATCGCCACCGCTTCGGGCAGCGTGCAGATGCCCTCGTCCACCAGCCGCATCACGGCGCTCATGAGGCTGCCGGGCACGTAGTCGGAAGAAAGAATGTCGAGCAGGCCCTGGCGCGCCAGCTCGGCCGCGGCCACGTTGCCCGAGTGCGAGCCGCCCCGCACCACGTTCGGCCCGCCCATGATGTTGGCGAGGCCGCGTTCGCGCGCGGCGCGCGCGGCCGCCAGCGTGGTCGGGAATTCCGACATGCTGGCGCCCTCCGCATGCGCCTGCTCCACATGCGCCACGGTGGTGTCGTCGTGGCTCGCGAGCGCAATGCCATGCACGCGGCAATGCTCGACGAAGTGCTGGCGGTGCGGCTGGGCATAGCGCGTCTGCAGCAGCACGGCCTCGGAGACGCGGCGGTCGAACTTGTCGTCGCTCCAGCCCTTCTTGCCGGTGTAGTAGACGCGCGCCACCTCGATGTTCTCCCACTGGCGCTGGCCCGGCGTGTGGTCCATGAGCGAGATCATCGACAGGCGCGGGTGCTTGCGGAACGGCTCGAACAGCTCGATGGTGTTGGGCGCCGGCAGTTCGCAGCGCACGTGCAGGTGGTGGTCGGCGCGCAGCAGGTCGCTCTCGATGCAGCCGTCGAGCACGCCGAGCAGCGTGTCCCAGGTGCTGCCGCGCAGGCTCTCGGGGTCGGCCTCGCCCACGCCCAGGGCGTCGAACACGGTGGTGATGCCGGCGGCGGCCACCTCGGCGTCGTGCGCGAGCAGCGCGGGCATCTCGGCCCACTGCACCTTGGGGCGCGGCATCAGGTGGCGCTCCAGGTTGTCGGTGTGCACCTCGACCAGGCCCGGGAACAGGTAGTCGCCCTCGAGGTCGAAGGTGCCCGCAGCGGTCGCGCCGCTGTCCAGCGCCTCGATGCGCCCGGAGGCCACCGAGAGCGCGCCGTGCACCACCTCGCCGGCCAGCACCATGCGCGCGTTGGAAAAGACGATGGGTGCTGCGCTCATGGCCGGGTGCTCCTGAAGTCGCCCACGTTGACGCGGCGGGTGGCCACGGCCGCGCCCACCTCGGCGTCGTGGAAGATGCCGACGATGGCCGCGCCGCGTGCCGTGGCTTCGCGGATCAGTTCGATCACGGTGGCCGTGTTGGCGGCATCCAGCGATGCGGTGGGCTCGTCCAGCAGCAACAGCGGCTTGGGCTTGATCATGTTGCGCGCGATGTTGATGCGCTGCTGCTCGCCGCCCGAGAAGGTGGCCGGCGGCAGGTGCCACAGGCGCTCGGGAATGCGCAGCCGCGCGAGCCAGCGGCGCGCCTCGGCGCGCGCGGCCTCGATGCCCGCGGGGTCGTCACCGGCGTCCTCGGCCAGCGGCTCGGCCACCACGTCGAGCGCGGGCACGCGCGGGATCACGCGCAGGAACTGGCTCACGTAGCCGATGGTGTCGCGCCGCAGGCGCACCAGCTCGCGCGGCGCCACCTCGGTCAGGTCCACCGGGCCGGCCGGCGCCTGCACCGTGATGCGGCCCGCGCTCGCGCGGTAGTTGGCATAGATGAGCTTGAGCAGCGTGCTCTTGCCCAGGCCCGAGGCGCCATCGAGCACCACGCATTCGCCTGCGCTCACGCAGAGGTCGACCGCGTCGAACACCGGCAGCTCCAGCTGGTTCTGGTGGTGCAGCGTGAAGCGCTTGGCCACGCCCTGGAGAAGAAGCAAGGGGGTCGTCATGGTTGGAGCACCGAGGAAACGAGAAGCTGGGTGTAGGCGTGCTGCGGGTCGTCCAGCACCTGGTCCGTGAGGCCGGTCTCGACCACGCGGCCCTGCTGCATCACGACCATGCGGTGCGCGAGCAGCCGCGCCACGGCGAGGTCGTGCGTGACCACGATGGCCGCGAGCTGCATCTGCCGCGTGAGCTGGCGCAGCAGGTCGAGCAGGCGGGCCTGCACCGACACATCAAGGCCCGAGGTCGGCTCGTCCATGAACACCAGCCGCGGCTGCGTGACCAGGTTGCGCGCGATCTGCAGGCGCTGGCGCATGCCGCCCGAAAAAGTGCGCGGCGTGTCGTCGATGCGCGCCGGATCGATCTCCACGCGCTGCAGCCAGTCGGCCGCGGTGGCGCGCACGCGGCCGTAGTGCCGCTCGCCCAGCCCCATGAGCCGCTCGCCCACGTTGGCGCCGGCCGAGACGTCCATGCGCAGGCCGTCGGCCGGGTTCTGGTGCACGAAGCCCCAGTCGGTGCGCGAGAGCAGGCGCTGCTGGGCCTCGGTCATCGCGAACACGTCCTGCAGGCCGCCGCCGCGCACATGGAACTGCACGCTGCCGGCGTCGGGACGGCTGCGCGCGGCAATGGCGTCGAGCAGGGTCGACTTGCCCGAGCCCGATTCGCCGACCACCGCCAGCACCTCGCCGGGCCAGAGGTCGAAGGAGGCGTCGTGCAGCGCCACGCGGTCGCCGTAGCGCTTGCCGACGCCGCGCACGCGCAGCAGCGGCAGGGAGGAAGCTTGCGCGGCGCTCATGCGAGGGCTCCGTCCATGGTGGCCGCCGAATCGGCCGCGGGGTCGGGCGACGTGGCAATGGCCGGCTGGCGCGACTGGCAGTAGTCGGAGTCGGAGCACACATGCATGCGCGCGCCCTGGTCGTCGGTGATCACTTCGTCGAGGAAGCTGTCGGTCGCGCCGCACAGCGCGCAGGGCGTGTCCCAGCGCTGGATCTCGAAGGGATGGTCCTCGAAGCCCAGGCTTTCGACCGGCGTGTAGGGCGGCACCGCGTAGATGCGCTTCTCGCGGCCGGCGCCGAACAGCTGCAGCGCGGGATTCATGTGCATCTTGGGGTTGTCGAACTTGGGGATCGGCGACGGCGACATCACGTAGCGGCCGTTCACCAGCACCGGGTAGTCGTAGGTGGTGGCGATGTGGCCGTAGCGCGCGATGTCCTCGTAGAGCTTCACGTGCATCAGCCCGTACTCGGCCAGCGCATGCAGCGTGCGCGTGGTGGTCTCGCGCGGCTCCAGCCGCTGCATCGGCTCGGGCACCGGCACCTGGTAGACCAGCACCTGTCCTTCGGAAAGCTGCGCCTCGGGAATGCGGTGGCGCGTCTGGATCAGCGTGGCTTCGGCCGTGCGCGTGGTGGTGTCCACGCCCGTGGTGCGCTCGAAGAAGCGGCGGATGTTGACGGCGTTGACGGTGTCGTCCGAGCCCTGGTCGATCACCTTGAGCACGTCGCGCGGGCCGATGACCGCGGCCGTCACCTGGATACCGCCCGTGCCCCAGCCGTAGGGCAGCGGCATCTCGCGCGAGCCGAAGGGTACCTGGTAGCCCGGAATGGCCACGGCCTTGAGGATGGCGCGGCGGATCATGCGCTTGGTGCGCTCGTCGAGGTAGGCGAAGTTGTATTCGGTGGTGGTCGTCATTCGTGGTCTCCCGCGCCGGCGGCGGCGCGCATCTTCCGCACGAGCTCGAGCTCGGACTGGAAGTCGACGTAGTGCGGCAGCTTCAGGTGCTGCACGAAACCCGAGGCTTCGAGGCTGTCGCTGTGCGAGAGCACGAACTCCTGCATCTGCGCGGGCGCCTCCACGGGCTCGCCGAGCTCGTCGGCGCGCAGCGCGCGGTCGACCAGGCTCATCGCCATGGCCTTGCGCTCGCAGTGGCCGAAGGCCAGGCCGTATCCGCGCGTGAACTGCGGCGGCTCGCTCTTGCTGCCCGCGAACTGGTTGACCATCTCGCATTCGGTGATCTCCAGGTCGCCGATGGAGATGGTGAAGTCGAGCTCCTCGGGCGCGAGCTCCAGCTCCACGCTGCCGAAGCGGATCTCGCCGACGAACGGGTGACTGTGCGAATAGCCGCGTTGCGTGGAATAGGCCATGGCCAGCAGAAAGCCCTCGTCGCCGCGCGCGAGGTTCTGCAGCCGCGTGGCCCGGTCGGCCGGAAAGCGCAGCGGCGCGCGCGTGAGGTCCACCGGTGCAGGGTCGCCGGGCGGCACCGGGCGGGTTTCGATCAGCCCCTCCTGGTTCAGCAGATCGACCACGCGCGGCGTGACTGCGGCGGGCGGCGTGGCCGCATCGGCCGCGGCCGCCGGCGCGGCCTGCTGCCGCCCCTCGGCCAGCAGCGCGAAGTCGAGCAGCCGCTGCGTGTAGTCGTGCGTCGCGCCCAGCACCTGGCCACCGGGCAGGTCCTTGAAGGTGGCGGAGATGCGGCGGTCCAGCGCCATGCGCGAGGTGTCGAGCGCCACGCTGTGGCCCAGGCGCGGCAGCGTCGCGCGGTAGGCGCGCAGCAGGAAGATGGCCTCTACCATGTCACCCGAGGCCTGCTTGATCGCGAGCGCGGCCAGTTCGGGGTCGTAGACCGAGCCCTCGGTCATCACGCGGTCGACCGCGAGCTTCAGCTGCTCGCGGATCTGGCGCACCGACAGCTCCGGCGTGCCGGTGTCGCCGCGGCGCTGTTCGGCCAGCAGCCGGTAGCTCGCGAGGATGGCGGCTTCCCCGCCCTTGACGGCAACGTACATCTCAAGCCTCCTGTTCGATGCGGGTGGTGCGCGGCAGACCGACGATGCGTTGCGGCGCGGCCAGGAACACATCCACGCCGCGCGGAAACAGCGCGTGGTTCGCAGACCATTGGGTGGTGAAGGCCGCTGCCAGGCCTTCCACTGCGATGCCGGTGCGGTCCTGGATGCCGGGGCCGCGCAGCGTCCAGCGCGGTGTGCTTCCTTCGGCCGGTGCGGAAACGTCCATCACCTCGGTCACATCGATCACGCAGGTGGCCGACTGGTCCGGATAGGCGTCGCTGCCCTGCGCGAAGGCATCGAGCGGCGGGCATGCATCGCCTTCGCCGATCCACGCGAACTGCGCCTGCGCGGGCGCGTCGACCAGCACGCAGCCGGTGTGGAAGCGCAGCCATGCGGCCGCGTCGCTGCCCGCGAGCGACGGCGACAGCCAGAGGCGGCAGTCGGGGTCGAGCAGCGCCAGCAGCAGCGCGGCCGAGGCGCCGTGCCCCTGCGGCGGCACCTGCGCATCGTGCGGCAGCTCGACGATGCGGCCCGGGTGCGAGAGCGCCTGCAGCGCCGAGCGGAACACCGCCTGGCTGCCGAGCGCGGCATCGGTGAATCCCGCGCCCAGGGTGGAAAGCATGTTGGCGTTCATTCGGAATCGTCCTCGTCCATGTCGGCGCCGCCGGCTTCGCGCGCCACCGTGAAGAACTCGACCTTGCTGGCCTGGGCGCGTGCATGGCGCTGTCCGCGCAGCGCCGCGAGATGCGCACGCACGGGCGCCAGCAGCCGGGCATCGAGCACGGCCTGCTGCGCCGGGTCCTGCAGCAGCGCGTCGGCCATGGCCGCGAGCTGTGCATGGCGGTGCGAACGGCCGAGCACATAGGCCACGCCCACCGCGGCGCCCGGCTGCGGCGCGGTGCCGCCCAGGCGCAGCGCGCAGCGCGTGACCGTCACCTCGCCCAGGTTGAAGCGCTCGCCGGTGCCGCCGGCGCGGCCCTGCACCATCACCAGGCCGGTCTCGGGCGCGCGCAGCCACTGGGGCGGGGTCTCGGCGTGGGGCGCGAGCGCCGGCTCGAGCAGCGAGACGGGCGCGCGCGCCAGCATCGCCAGCCACTGCGCGCGGCGCAGCGGGCGGGCCGCGGGTTCTGTGTCAAAGGCATGAAACATGAGAGTGATACGCTTGAAGTTGTATAGACAAATTCGGCAACTGACGCGAGCTTAGAGAGCGCGCAAGTAGGTTTAATGACAAGCACGACCACGACCCCTGCCTCCGCGCTGGCTCCGCGCTCCTCCTCCACCACCACCGAACGCACCGCACGCGACAGCTTCTGGATCCGCATCGCGGCCGACCTGGCCGAGGCCATTGCGCGCGGCGTGTACTCGCCGGGCCAGCGCCTGCCCTCCGAGCACGCGCTGGCCGAGCAGTTCGGCGTGAACCGCCACACCATCCGCCGCTCGCTCGCCAACCTCTGCAGCCAGGGGCTGCTGCGCGTGACGCAGGGCAGCGGCACCTATGTGGAAGAGTTCGCGATCGACCTCGCGCTGGCCAAGCGCCCGCGCTTCCAGCGCAGCATGGCGCTGGCGGGGCTGCGCGGCGCGTTGCGCGTGACCGGCGCGAGCACCGTGCGCGCCACCGCGGCGCAGGCGCGTTCGCTCGCGGTGCCGGCGCGCAGTTCGCTGCTGTGCCTGCAGGTGATCGGCGAAGCCGAAGGCCAGCCGCTGCATTGCAGCGAACGCTTCTTTCCACTGCCGCGCTTCGCAGGACTCGAAGCCGTGGTGCGCGAGACGGGCTCCATCACCGCCGGCTTCGAAGCCCACGGCGTGGCCGACTACACGCGCCACCACAGCCGCATCACGGCGCAGATGCCCGAGGCCGCGATCGCCGCGCAGTTGCGCCAGCCGGTCAGCCGGCCGGTGCTGTTCGTGGAGAGCGTGAACGTCGACACCGCGGGCGTGCCGATCGAATACGCAAAGGCCTGGTTCGCGGGCGACCGCACCTCATTGACGGTGGCGCACGATGACTGAGGCCGTACCTCGCAGGCGCGGCGCGGCGCACCGCTACGCGGCCTATTTCGCACCCCCCATCGGCAGCGCGGGGTGGGACACCGGCAGCCACTGGCTCGGACGCTGCGCGGCAAGCGGGCAGCCGCTGCCGCAACCCGCCATCGACGGCCTGCCGCCCGCGCGGCAGCAGGCACTGACGGCCGCGCCGCGGCGCTATGGCTGGCATGCCACGCTGAAGGCGCCCTTCGCCCTGCCCTCGCACCTGAACGCGGCGTCGCTGCGCACCGGCATCCGCCACATCTGCAAGGCCTGGGAACCCTTCGACATGCCGGCGCTGCAGGTGGTGCGGCTCGACGACTTCCTCGCGCTCGTGCCCGTGGTGCCCAGCCGCGCGCTGAACGCCATGGCCAGCGCCTGCGTGACCGGCCTGCATGCCTTCGCCGCGCCGCTGCCGCCGGCCGAATTGCAGCGCCGCCGCGCGAGCGGTCTAACGCCCGAGGAAGACGCGCTGCTGCAGCGCTGGGGCTACCCGTTCGTGCTCGACCGCTTCCGCTTCCACCTCTCGCTGACCGGCTCGCTGCGCGAGGCCGACGAGGCCGAGGTGCAGGCATTGCACGACGCGGCACAACGGCACTTCGGCGCGCTGCCCGCGCAACGCTTCGATGCGATCAGCCTGTTCGCGGAGCCCGAGCCGCGCGCGGACTTCGTGTGCATCGAACAGATGGCGCTGGGTGCATGAACGCCGCGCAGACCGGCCGCCTGGTCTACGTCGTCGGCCCTTCGGGCGCCGGCAAGGACAGCGTCATCGACTGGCTGAGGCAGCAGCTGCCGCAGGACGCCCGCGTGCACTTCGCGCGCCGCACCATCACGCGCGCGGTGCAGCCGGGCGGCGAGCAGCACGACAGTGTCGACGTGGCCGCCTTCATGCGCCTGCGCGAGGCCGGCGCGTTCGCGATGCACTGGGAAGCCAATGCCCTGCACTACGGCATCGCGCGCGAAGAACTCGCCGCGCGCTGCGACGGCAGGACCGTGATCGTGAACGGCTCGCGCGCCTACCTGCCCCGGGCCGCGCGGCTCTTTCCCGAACTGGTGGTCGCCCACATCACGGCCGACGCCCAGACGCTGCGCCGCCGGCTGCTCGCGCGCGAGCGGGAAACGCCGCAGATGGTCGATGCGCGCGTGCGGCGGGCGCTCGACTTCCAACTGCCGCCGGGCATCGCGGCCATCGAGGTCCGCAACGATGCGGCACTCGCGGATGCCGGCGCGCAATTGCAGCAGGCACTGAAGGCATGGCAGTGCCTCTGAGCGGCTGCGGTAAAACCCGCAGGCAGTAATTCGATTGGCGTAGGTTTCGCATTCGGCACGTCGCCTTAGAACTTTCAATTTAAGCGACTCGCGAAAGTAGCGAAAGAACCCGTTCCGCGGCAGGGATGTCCCGCATGGAATCGATCGACTGAGGCGATTCTTCCAGCGTCTAATGGGACTCACCATGCAAGGAGTCGCCACATGAAGGACACGGACTGCATACGCAAGGCCCACGCCTGCGCGGCGGACCCCCGCAAGGCCGCGCAGGAATTCCATGCGATGGTGGCGCAGCCCGGCATGGCGCTGGTGATCTTCTATTGCTCCAGCGACTACGACCTCGATGCGCTGGCCGACGAGATGAAGCGCCTGTTCGGCGACGTGCCGGTGGTCGGCTGCACCACCGCCGGGGAGATCGGCCCCGCGGGTTTGCGCGACCACAGCCTGGCGGGTGCGAGCTTTCCGGCCAGCCACTTCAGGGTGGCGGCGGGCCAGGTCGAGCAGCTGCAGCAGTTCAAGGTCGAGGCCGGCCAGGACTTCGCGCAGGCGCTGCTGCACAAGCTGCTGGCCGAGGGCCCGCCCGGCGATGCGGACCACAGCTTCGCGCTGCTGCTGATCGACGGCCTGTCGCTGCGCGAAGAACCCGTCACGCGCGCCTTCCAGACTGCGCTGGGCAGGCTTCCGCTGCTCGGCGGTTCGGCCGGCGACGGCATGAAGTTCGACCGGACCCAGGTCTACTGGGACGGCCGGTTCGGCGCCGACTGCGCGGTGCTGGTGCTGGTGGCCTCGCGCATGCCGTTTCGCATCTTCAAGACGCAGCACGTGGTTGCCACCGACGACAGGCTGGTCGTGACAGAGGCCGACGCCGCTTCGCGCACCGTCAAGGAAATCAACGGCCTGCCGGCGAGCCAGGAGTACGCGAGGATGCTGGGCATCGACGCCTCCGACCTGGATCCCTCGCGCTTTGCGGCCTGGCCGGTGGTGCTGACGATCGGCGGCACCACCTACGTGCGCTCGATCCAGAAGGCCAACGCGGACGGCAGCCTCACGTTCTTCTGCGCGATCGAGAACGGGCTGGTGCTGCGCGTGGCCCGGGGCGTGGACCTGCTGCAGAACCTCGAGCAGGCCTTTGCCGGCATACGCGCCGAGATCGGCCCCCCGCAGCTGGTGCTGGGCTACGACTGCATCCTGCGCAAGCTCGAAATCGCGCAGAGCAGCGCGAAGGACCGCATCGGCGAACTCCTGCAGCAGAACAACACGGTCGGCTTCCACACCTACGGGGAGCAGTTCCGCGGCGTGCACGTCAACCAGACGCTGGTCGGCATTGCATTCGGCACTAACGGCGAGGGGGCCACTCATGCTTGAGTCTGCAACACTGCCGCGCCCCGGTGCGCAAGCGCTTTCCTCCAAGGACGAGATCGCACGGCTCAACAAGATCGTCCAGGCCCTGATGGACCGGGCCGAGCGCAGCGCCAATGCGCAGGGCTCGGACTTCAACCTCTTCCAGACCACCATCATGCTGGAGGAGCAGGTGCTCAGCCGCACCGCGGAACTTGAAGCGGCGCTGCGCGAGAACGAAGAGGTCAACCGGGTGCTGCGCAAGACGCAGGCCGACCTGGTGGCCGCGGCGCGTTCGGCCGGCATGGCCGAGATCGCCACCAACGTGCTGCACAACGTGGGCAACGTGCTCAACAGCGTCAACGTGTCGGCCGGGCTGATTCTTTCCAGGGTCCGCGCGTCCAAGGTGGAAGGACTCGCGCGTGCGGTGCAATTGATGAACGCGCATGCGGATGGGCTGGGCGCGTTCCTCGCCTCCGACCCCAAGGGCAAGCTGCTCCCGGGCTACCTGATGCAGCTGGCGCCGCTCCTGGTGGCGGAGCAGCGCACCGTCGTCGACGAGCTGGTGGCGCTGGGCAAGAGCGTCGACCACATCAAGGAAATCATCGCCGCGCAGCAGGCCCATGCCCGCGCCTCCAGCCTGATCGAGCCGATACGCATCCACGAGCTCGTCGAGGACGCGCTGCGCATGAACGCATCGGGCGCGGCGCGCTACCAGGTGGTGATCGGGAGCGGCCTCGTCCGCCTTCCCGAACTGCCGCTGGACCGGGGCCGCCTGCTGCAGGTGCTGATGAACCTCGTGCGCAATGCCAGGCAGGCGATGGAAGCGGTGGCGGACGACCGCGCCAAGCTCATGCTCGATGCGGAGATCGTCGGGGACGAGGTGCTGCGCATCCGCGTGGCAGACACGGGCGTCGGCATCGCCCCCGATAACCTCACGCGCGTGTTCATGCACGGGTTCACCACCAGGAAGGACGGCCACGGCTTCGGCCTGCACAGCGCAGCCATCGCGGCGCGCGAGATGGGCGGCACGCTGGCAGTGCACAGCGACGGACCCGGCACCGGCGCCACCTTCACGCTCGAACTTCCGATCAGAAAGGCCGCAGAGACGCCATGAGCAAACCGCAGAACCGCCGCATCCTGCTGGCTGACGACACGCCGGCCATCCACGAGGACTTCCGCAAGATCCTTCTTCCGGCGGCCGCGGACGCGAACCTGGACGACCTGGAGTCCGCGCTGTTCGGAACCTCGGCCAGGAAAGGCGACGTGGACTTCGTGCTGGACAGCGCCTACCAGGGCGAGGAGGCGCTTGCCAAGCTGCGCGCGGCATTGGCGGCCGAGGCACCCTACGCCATGGCGTTCATCGACATGCGCATGCCGCCGGGGTGGGACGGCGTCGAGACCATCGAGCAGCTGTGGCTCGAAGACCCGCGCCTGCAGATCGTGATCTGCACGGCCTATGCGGACCAGTCGTGGGTCGAGGTGTTCGATCGGCTGGACGCGCGCGACCGCCTGCTGGTACTCAAGAAGCCCTTCGATCCGATCGAGGTGCGCCAGCTGGCCAGCGCGCTCACCATGAAGTGGCAGATGACGGAAGACGCCGCCTTCAAGATGAACCAGCTCGAGCAGGCCGTGGAGGAACGCACGCGCGAGCTGTCGGACGCCAACATCATCGTGCAGAACAGCCCGACCATCCTCTACCGGCTGCGCGGCGAGCCGGCGTTCCCGCTGATCTACATCTCGCACAACATCACCAAGTTCGGCCACGAACCGGCGGCCCTCTTGGCCAACCCGGACTGGGCGGACGTGCTGATCGACCCGGCCGACCAGCCCGGCGTGGCCGCCGCGATGGCGCGCGTGCTCGAAAAGGACGCCGAAGGCGCCTCCATCGAATACCGCCTGTGCACCGGCGACGGCGCGCGGCGCTGGGTCGAGAACCGTTATGTTCCGGTGCGCGACAAGGACGGCCGGCTCATCGAGGTCGAGGGCATCGTCATCGACGTCACCGAGCGCAAGGCGGCGGAGGAGCAACTGGCAAAGCTGGCGCGCACCGACGGGCTCACGGGCCTGGCCAACCGCGCCACCCTCGTCGAGCGCCTGCACCAGGCCCACGCGGCGGCACGGCGCGGCTCCGTGCCGTTTGCGCTCCATTGCCTCGACCTGGACCACTTCAAGCCGGTCAACGACATGTTCGGCCATCCGGGCGGCGACCTGCTGCTGCGCGAGGTGGCGCTGCGCCTGAAGAACTGCACGCGCGAGACCGACGTGGTGGCGCGCCTGGGCGGCGACGAGTTTGCCGTGCTGCAAAGCGAAATGGCCGACGCGGCCGCCGCGGGCGCCCTGGCCGCGAAGATCCAGCAGGAGCTCGCGCGCCCGTACATGATCGACGGCAACCAGGTGCATGCCTCGGCCAGCATCGGCATCTGCCCCTACACCCCGGGCAGCGAGAGCCCGGAGGAAATGCTCGCGCAGGCCGACCTGGCGCTCTACCGCTCGAAGGAGCAGGGGCGTAACCAATATCACTTCCACTCCGAGGAACTCGACTTCGAAGTGCGCGACCGCGTGGCGCTCGGCGAAGACCTGAAGCAGGCCATCGAGCGCGAACAGCTGGAGCTTTATTACCAGCCGCAGGTCGAGCTGTCCTCCGGAAAGATCGTGGGCGTGGAGGCGCTGCTGCGCTGGAACCACCCCAGGCGCGGCCTGCTCGAGGCGAACGCGTTCGTGCCGATTGCCGAGCGCACCGGCGGCATCGTCGCGCTCGGCCGCTGGGTGCTGGACCAGGCCTGCAGGCAGCTGAGCGTGTGGCGCGAACAGGGCGTGGCGCCGCCGGTGGTGGCTATCAACCTGTCGCTCGGACAACTCCGGCAGGGCGGCGAGCTGATCCGCGACGTGACCGAGAGCCTCGCGAAATGGCGGCTCGATCCGTCCGTGCTGGAATTCGACGTGACGGAGTCGACGCTGGCCCAGATGACATGGACCCACAACGACGTGCTGCCCAGGCTGAGGGCGCTCGGCGTGCGCATTGCGATCGACGACTTCGGCACCGAATACTCGTCGTTCGAATACCTGCGCACCTACCGCGTGAACCACCTGAAGATCGCGCAGTCGATGCTCCAGCGCGCGATCGACGACCCGGACAGCGCGGCCACGGTTCGCGCCATCATGAATCTCGCGCGCGAGGCGCGCATCGGCATCATCGTGGAGGGACTGGAGACCGAGACGCAGCTTGCGTTCCTTCAATCGACCGGCGCCACCACGATGGCGCAGGGCTACTACTTCAGCGAGGCCGTGATGGCCACCGAGGCCGGCGACTTGCTGCGCTCGGGCACCATGGCGCAGAGCGAACGCAGCAAGGGCGGAGAGCACGGGGCCGCAGCATGAAAGAAGCACTCCTGATCTTCGCCGCGACGTGGGGCTTCGCTGCCTTGCCGCCGGCGGCGCATGCCGATCCCGTGGTGCTGTCGCTGGTGCACGCCGCCACCACCACGCATCCGGCTCATCTGGCGGCGCTCCAGTTCGCCAAGCGGGTCGAGGAGCGCACCCACGGGCAGATCCGCACGGAGATCTTTCCCGCGTCCCAGCTCGGCAGCGAGAACGAACTGCTGCAGAAGGTCCGGCTGGGCGCGGTCGACATGGACGTGACCTCGATGAACTACCTCATCAAGTACGAGAAGACGTTCTCCGTCGTCGTCATGCCGTATCTCTTCGACAGCTATGCGCATGCCCACCGCGTGCTCGATGGCCCGGCAATGAACTGGCTCGCGCCGCTGGCCGAGAAGCAGGGCTTCGTCATCCTGTCCAACTGGGAATGGGGATTCCGCAACATCACCAACAGCAAGCGCCCGATCAACGTGCCCGAAGACGTGCGGGGCCTCAGGGTGCGCGTTCCGCCCGTCGCCGAACTCGAGGCCACCATGCAGGCGCTGGGCGCGCAGGTCAGCAAGGTCGGCTTCAAGGAGCTTCCCCAGGCGCTGGCGCAGGGCCTGGTCGACGGCCAGGAGAACCCGCTCAACGTCATCTACTACAACAAGCTGTACGAAGCGCAAAAGCACCTCGCCCTGACCCGCCATGTGTACTACAACACGCTCCACCTCATGAGCACCGCGACCTGGGCGAAGCTCACGCCGGCCGAGCAGGCGATCGTGCGTGAAGAGAGCAAGGCGGCGGGCGACGGCATGCGCAAGAAGATCATTGCCGAAGAGGAGGAGCTGATCGCAAAGATGGCTGCCGCCGGCGTGAAGGTCACGCGCCCCGACCCGGCACCGTTCCGCGCGGCCACGCAGGGCGCCCGCGACGAGATCAGGCGCTTCGCGGGCGACGAGAACGTGCGCACGTTCCTGAAGATGGTCGACGCAGAGCGAAGGCAATGATGCATCTCTCCAACAGCGACCTGGGAGCGGGCCGCAATTGATCAAATTCCCGATCGGCTTCCCGAGGGGGAGAAGAACGCGCAGCCTGCGGGTGGAGATCGCGCTCGGATTCGGCGTCGTCATTGTGCTGATGCTCGCGTTGGGCGCGTCCTTCTATCTGAGCGAACAGCGCTCCGCGGCCGCCATCGACAAGCTGCTCAGCAGCGACAACCGGATGGCGGACCTGAGCTTGCGCAGCTCGCTGGCGATGTACAAGGCCCGCGACGCCGAGAACGAACTCCTGCTGTCCGCGGACCGGCTCGGGGTGGCGCAGGCGAGCGAGCGCTCCCTGCCGGCCATGCAGAACCATTTGCTGGACATGCGGGAGTACCTTGCCAGCCTTCGAATCCTCTCGACCGATCCGAAATTCAGGGACCAGGTCGACCGGATCGAGACCCAGACCCGGCAGTACGAGGACGGCTTCCTCGCGTTCATTGCGCGGCATGGCAAGGAAGGCCTTCCGGAATCGGCCGATGCGCTGCGCCAAGGCTACCTGGCCACGGCCGTGGCCATCGAATCCTCGGTGGAGGCGCTGCACACCGAGGCGACCAAGCTCGCGCTCCAGACGCGCAGCGATGTCGAACGCGCAGCCAGGTTCTCGCGCTGGGCGGTCATCGCGCTGGTCGCCCTGGCCATCCTGCTGAGCGCGGCGGCCGCGACGGTCGTCTCGCGGCGCATCACGGGCTCCATCGCCCGGCTCGTCGCGTTTTCCGGGCGCGTCGCCGCGGGGGACTTCAGCGCCAGGACGCCGCAGGGCCACGCGGATGAATTCGGCATCCTTGCGAGCGCCATGAACCAGATGGCCGAGTCGATCGAGAATTCCAATGCGCTGCTGGAAAGCAGCGCCGACACCCTGAAGCACCAGGCCACCCACGACCCGCTGACCGGGCTGCCGAACCGCGCATTGCTGGAGGACCGCCTGCGGCAGGCCATCTCGTATGCCGATCGCTACGGCCGGCTGATGACGGTGGTGTTCATCAACCTGGACGGCTTCAAGCGGATCAACGACAGCCTGGGCCGCAAGGGCGGCGACGAATTGCTGAAGGTCATGGCCGAGCGCATGGCCCGGTGCCTGCGCAGCGTGGACACGGTGGTGCGAACGGGCGGCGATGAATTCGTGATCATCCTGTACGACCAGCCCGGCGACGGAACAGACATCGCACCAGCCCTGAGAAAGCTGCTCGAGACCATCGCGCAGCCAGCGCGCATCGGCAGCCAGGCGGTCCAGCTCACGGGCAGCATGGGCGTGGCCACCTATCCCGCGGACGGCGCCGATGCCGACGCCCTGCTCATGAACGCCGACGCCGCGATGTCCCACGCCAAGGCCTCGGGGCGCAACAACTTCGAGTTCTATGCGGCCGAGATGAGCGGCGCGATCCGCGACGAACTCGCGCTGCGCGAAGGGCTGCGCCATGCCCTCGCGCGCAGCGAGTTCCACCTCGCGTACCAGCCGCAGCTGGACATGGAATCGGGCCGGGTGACGGGCGTGGAGGCATTGATCCGCTGGCAGCATCCGGAGCGCGGCCTGGTCTCGCCGGCGCAGTTCATCCCGCTGGCGGAAGAGACCGGCCTGATCGTTCCGATCGGCGAATGGGTGCTGCGCACCGCCTGCTTCCAGAACAAGGCCTGGCAGGACGCGGGCCTGCCGCCGTTCATCGTGTCGGTCAATGTGTCGGCGCGCCAGTTCCGGGAGCGGACCCTGATCGCGCAGGTGGCCCTGGCGCTTCGGGACAGCGGGCTCGAGCCCCGCCTCCTGGAGCTGGAACTGACCGAAAGCCTGGTCATGGAGGACCTGGACAAGGCGCTGCAGTCGATGAAGGCCCTGCGCGCCATGGGCGTGCAGCTCTCGATCGACGACTTCGGCACCGGCTATTCGAGCCTGAGTGCGCTCAAGCGCTTTCCCATCGCGAGGCTCAAGATCGACCAGTCCTTCGTGCGCGACATTCCGGGCGACGAAGAGGACAAGGCGATTGCCAAGACCATCATCGCGCTGGGGCACGAGCTCAATCTCAAGGTCATTGCCGAAGGGGTCGAGACCGAGCAGCAGCTGGAATTCCTGCGCGCCCATGGGTGCGACGAAATGCAGGGCTATCTCTTCAGCCGGCCCGTGCCGCCCGCCGAACTGGCGGCACTGGTCAGGATGCGCGCTGGCGAGGCAGCGGCGAGCGGCCAGCCCGAGGCGCGTGCGCGCCGCGTGGCGGGACGCTGAGGCCCAGCATCCAGGCAGCTTTCGAAGGTAGTAGCGCCCTCAACGAAGAGTATGCACTCACCTTCTAGATGCCCGCCACGCCGCGCTGGAGCGCAAAGTCCAGCAGCACGCGGTCGGAGGGCTCCTCGGGCCAGGTGTCCTCGGCCAGCCAGCGGAAGAAGGTGGTCGCGGCCACGCGGCTCGCCGGGCCGTCGCGCCGCCAGGCGCGCGCGATGGGGGCGGCCACCTGGTCGAGCCGCTCGGCCTCGAAGCGCGTGCGCACCTCGGCCTGCATGGGCTGCGGCATCTCGGCGAACACGGCGCGCGCCTGTCCCATCCGGTCGTTCTCCCAGAGCTCGCGGATGCGCCGGAGGCGGTCGGCCTCCGACAGCACCGGCGCGGGCGGCGCCAGGGCCGGTGCCGGGCCGCTGCTGGGCGCCGGCTCCATCGCGGTCACGCCCGCGTAGCCCTTCTTCAGCGCATCCTTGAAATACGCGGCCGGCGACTTGAGCACCGGCATCGAGGCATTGCGCAGCCGCTGGTCCACATGGTCGAGCGTGGCGCGGATCTGCCCTTCGTCGGTGGTGGCGTAGAGATCCTGCGCCTCGTCCTGTTTCAGGCCCAGCGCGATCAGCCGGCCCACCAGCGCCAGGTCGAAGACGTTGCGGTTCGACGCGCTGATGTCGCCCAGGCGCTGCTGCACCTTGGGAACGACCCGGAACTGGATCTCCTCGATCTTGCGCCCGCGCTTGTGCTCGATCAGCTCGAGCCCGAAGTCCTCGCACAGCGCGTCGATCTCGGCCAGCGCCTTGCTGATGACGTCGCGCTTGAGGAAGCGGTAGTCGACCTCCTTGATGTCGCTGCGACCCGTGAGCACCGCGGCCCACCAGACCACGTCCTCGCGCATCGACAGCCGCCCCGGCGAGGTCAGATAGCGCGCGCCGATCTCATACAGCACCGCGGCGGAATAGCTGCGCATCTGGCTGCTCATCTCGAGCAGCACACGCGTGTACTGGTGCGGCTTGACCAGCCGCTCCTTGATCTCGTCCGGATAGCGCCAGGTCACCATGCAGGGGCGCCCCCTGCCCTGCTCCTCGATCGTGACCGTGCCCAGGAGCTGCGAGGACACCCAGCGCTTCAGGGAGCTGCTGCTGGTCGACCACTCGATGGTCGTGGCCTGCATGTCGCGCAGGTGCGACTTGAGCAGCTCGGTGTTGTTGGAGTTGAAGCGGGCGTCGCCGATCAGTTCGCTCAAGGTCAGCCGGTAGACCGGCTCGTCCACGCCCTGGCGCTGCGAATGGTAGAGCAGCGCGTTGTAGATGCGCCGCGACAGCAGGGTGAGCCGGCCGCGCTTGGGGCGGATGGCGATGGCTTCGTTGGCCTTGGCAACGCTCTGCTCCTCCGCCGTGGGCGGCTGCCGCGGCGGAGACCGGGATTGTGAATTGTCTTCTTCGACCATGGTCCGCTACGGCAATCAGATGGTTTCACATCATGCCTTTGCATTGTGATTCAGTCAATTCACATTACGCCGGCCATGGTGCCTTGGTATGTTTGCAGATAAACACTTGGGGAATTGAAGAATTGGGATTCCACTTTCCTCCGTCGTGACAGTCACTTAGCTCCTCTCATGTGAGATCGGTTGGGATTGAATGTGAGATCGGATGGGATTTGGCGTGAGCCTTGTTGGGAGACAAGCGCCACTTTTGTGAGTCCGGATGGGTTCCAATGTGAGTGGATATGGGTTCCGGCCGTGGGCTGCGCCCCTGTTTGGGGTCCGCGGCGGCAGCCAGGCGCGCAAAAGGCCCGCGTCAGGCGCCCTGCCCCCGGTTTTCGGGTCCTGCGGCGCTTGGCATGCGAGGGGCTGGGGTCTTGGTCCCCAATCTTCCTCACAATACTTCGCGGCGCTGTAGCTGAGTTCTCCGCGAAACTTGTTCATTCGACAGATTCTCATAGAATTGCCGTATTCTGTCGAATAAGGCCAAACAAAATGTCCGTTCCTGTTCCTCTGGTCGGTGGAAACCTGGTTTCCAACGACGTCCAGGTGCCTCCCCGCCAAACCATCAACATGCAGAAGATCGCCGCGCTGGCGACCCGGGCCGGGTCGATGGTGGAGCAGATCCGGGGCATGCTGCTGGCGCCGGAAGCCCGCAAGATCCCGCCCACCTACTCCACCGCCCAATTGGCCGCGCTGTGCGGCGTCGACAAGGCGCATGTGGCCTACCGCATCACCAAGGAAGACCTGCCGGCCGGGCGGTTGACCCCTTCGGGCGGCAAGCGCACCTTCGAGCTGGACGAACTGCGCCGCTGGACCCGAACCTACCGTGCGGAAAAGATGCGGCCGGCCGGGCGCAAGGCCATCACCATCGCCGTGGGCAATTTCAAGGGCGGCGTGGCCAAGACCACCACGGCCATGGTGCTGGCGCAGGGGCTCAGCCTGCGCGGGCACCGCGTGCTCGCGATCGACACCGATCCACAGGGTTCGCTCACCACGCTGCATGGCCTGCTGCCCGAAGCCGAGGTCACCGAGGACATGACCATCGGTCCGCTGTGCGACGGCTCCGAGAACGACATCCGCTACGCCATCCGCTCGACCTACTGGGACGGCATCGACCTGGTCGCGGCCGCGCCCTTCCTGTTCTCGGCCGAGTTCGCCCTCCCCGCGCGCCAGATGCAGCAGCCCGGCGCCAAGTTCTGGGACGTGCTGAACGAAGGCCTGGAGTCGGTTCGCGACCTGTACGACGTGATCGTGATCGACACGCCCCCTTCCCTTTCGTATGTCACGATCAATGCGCTGTGGGCGGCCAACGGCATCGTCGTTCCGGTGCCGCCCTCGGGCCTGGACTTTGCCTCGTCGGCGCAGTTCTGGTCGCTGCTCGCGGACCTGGGCGGCAACCTGGACGGCCAGAGCAAGGACCGCGAGGGCAAGGCCTTCGACTTCCTGCACGTGCTGCTGAGCCGCGTGGACGCGGCCGATCCGGCAATGCCCGCGGTGCGCCAGTGGATCCAGGCCACCTACGGCGAATACACGCTGCCGGTCGAGATCCCGAAGACCAGCGTGACCAGCAACAAGGCCGCGGAATTCGCCACGGTCTACGACGTGCAGAAATACGAAGGCGCCGCCAAGACCTACAAGCGCGCGGTAGACGCCTACGATTCCTTCGTCGAGCTCGTCGAGCAGTCGGTGATCGGCGCCTGGACGGCACAAGGGAGGGCGCAGCAATGAGAATGCCGGCCATGCTTTCCGGAGCCCCTTGGCGTGGAAACCAGGTTTCCACCGGGCGGCTCGCCCTTGATGTATCCGGCATGACGCACGCCGTGGAAACCTGGTTTCCACGGCCGCGGTTGCCACAAGCCGGATGCGGCGCGGCAATGCCACAGTACCTGCCGAAGGTCGCGGGGCGGATCGGCAGAAGGCTCCGTTTCACGGCATCGAGCGCGGCCCAAGCCGCGCCAAGGAGTGTCCATCATGGCTAGCACCCGCAAGCGGCTGGAGGCGTTGACCGCCGGCCTGATGCTTCCCGAAGCGGCAAAGGATCCGGTCGATGCGCCGGCCCCGGCGGCTGCTCCCGCAGTGCCCCCGTCGGCATCGAACGCCGTGGAAACCAGGTTTCCACCGGCCGTCGGCGGCTCGCTCGCGCCGCGCACCGGCCCTGGCCAGATGATGGCTTTCCGCGGCCAGATCCAGCAGGTCGAAGGCGAGATGGCGGCGCTGCGCGAAAAGCTCGGCCAGTACGAAGGCTCGCTGCCCACGCGCAAGATGGACCCCAAGACCATCCATCCGAGCCGCTGGGCGAACCGCCACGACGCCTCGTTCACGAGCAGCGCCTTTGCGGGCCTCAAGGCGGACATCGAGCATGCCGGCGGCAACGTCCAGCCGATCCTGGTGCGGCCGCTCAAGGACGAGCCCGGCCAGTTCGAGATCGTCTTCGGCCACCGCCGGCACCGGGCCGCGCTGGAGCTTGGCATTCCGGTACTGGCGTCCATCTGGGTCGACGAACTCGGCGACGCGGCGCTCTTCGCGGCCATGGACCGGGAGAATCGCGAGCGCGCGGACCTGTCCAACTACGAACAGGGGCTGATGTACCAGCGCGCGCTCGAAGAACAGCTGTTCCCGACGCAGCGCCAACTGGCCGAAGCGCTCGGCGTGAGCCATACCTGGGTGCGCAAGGCGCTCATGGTGGCGCAGTTGCCGACGGCCGTGGTGGAGTGCTTCCGCAGCCCGCTCGAAATCAGCTTCCGCCATGCCGAGCAGATCAATGCCGCCATGGAGAAGGACCGCCGCGGCGTGCTCAAGCGCGTGGAAAGGCTGCGGGGCCACAGCCTTGCGCCGGCCATGGTCGTCGCAAGGCTGCTCGACGCCAAGCCGGGTTTCGAACGCTCGGAAAAGCTCGACATCCTGTCCGCGGGGCAGAAGATCGGCACGCTGGTGCGCGCCAAGAGCGGGGAGATCACGATCACGATCGTGCCGGACGCAGCCACCGAGTCCAGCCAGGACGCGCTCGAGGCCGGCATCGCCGAGGCTTTGCGCAAGGCCCGCACGCTGTAGATTCGCCTGCCGGGGGGAGGGCGGCAGGGCCAATGTGAGAACCGTTGGGATTTGCTTGCGCCGCTCGTCCCAGGCATTTGGCAGGCGCAGCGGCACCCGGGCCGGCGTCCTGGCGCCGCCCCGGGGGCAGGGCAGGGAAATAAAAAAAAAGCCCGGCCTGCCTCGTGGGATCCGGGCTGGCCTGGTCTTGCGCGCCTAGGGCCGAACCACAATGGCCGGCGGCTGGATCACGATCGCAGGGGGCTGCACGACCACGCCCGGCGGCGGGCCTGCATAGACCGGCGCTTCGTACACGGGAGCGCGCGAGGCGTGGTCCTTGCACTTGCGCTTTTCCTTGTATTCGCCGTTCTTCTCCCACTTGCGCTCGACCTTGCACCGGCCGTCCCAGAACGCTTCCTTGTACTCGCGGCCGCCGTGCCGTCTTTTGCCGTGACCGCTCTCGTCCTTGTACGGGTCCGCGGCGGCGGGTGCCATGGCACCGGTGGCAAGCAAGGCGACCAGGGCCAGGGGGCGCAGAAGGGGATTCATGAAAGACCTCGAATGTGATTTGTTCCCATGGCCGCGCATCGTACTAGAGGCAACGCGGCCAGTGCCTCTATGGGTCGACGGGACAAGCCATGGGTCCTGCGGGACAGGGGGGCTTGGAGGGGCGGGTTTTCGAAGACCGGCGGCTGTTGCAGGGTTCCCACGGGTTCCTGTGGCGCTCGGCAGACGCCGAGCAACCCGGATAAAATCCAATCAAGTCAACAACTTAGACGAAGGTGCTCGTGAAGATGCTTGGTTGCAACACAAAATGTGTATTGATGATTACTTCAGTTATCATCAAGCAATTCATGACAACGACCACCGCACCCCACGGCACGCAGGCCTTCGCCAGCACCCTGTTCGATCCCGCCCTACCGGCGAGATGGACCGCCGCATGAGTGCGACAGACATGCCTGCCGTTCCCACACCCTCCCAACTGTCCCACATCGATGACGACGAGCTCGCGCGCCTGGCGTCGACCTGGCGGGCCCTTGCGGGCCGCGGCGACCGCGAGGCCTTCGGCATCGCGCATGCGCTCGAGGTCGAGCAGCGCCGGCGCACGCGGGTGAGCCAGCTGCAGCAGCTGCCGGAGGATCCCGGGCCGGCGCCGCGCCCGTGGTGGAAGTTCTGGCAGTCGACGACGGCCGGCGAGCGGAACCCGACATCGGCCTCATGAAGGCCCTGATTCCGCGCAAGCTGCACCGCGGACATTTCGCGTTCATGCGGGCGCTGGCCCAGGGGCTCGACGAACGGGCCAGCTGGGACCGCTACCTGCGGCTCGAAGGCGAACACACCGACCTGCGGACCGTGCGCCGCACCATCGCCTGGATCCGCGACGAATTCGCGGCGGCCGCGCGGCGCGAGCACAAGCCAGGCACCGCCCGGCTGATCCTGCTCGACGCCGACCGCTTTTCCGCGGCGCCGGCGCTCCCGAGCCTGGCCGAGTTCGCCGTGGCGAACGGCCTGGAGGATTTCTCCGAGTCCGAACAGGTCGAGGCCTACGAGGCCGCCTACCCCGCCGCGGGCAAGGCGGGGCAGGGCGCCCGGCCCTCGCGGCGGGCGCGCGTGGTCGAGCGCCAGCTCGAAGCGCTGCGCTGGCTCGAGAACCTGGTCGCCCAGGACCCGCGGCCGCTCGACAGCGTGTCGGCCTGGCTCAATCCCTCGGTGGCAAGCCGCCTGGAACGCGCCGGCCTGCGCACGCTCCATGCGCTGGTCGAGCACATCAACGGCATCGGCTCGCGCTGGTGGGTGCATGTGCCGGGCGTGGGCGAGCTCAAGGCGGCGCGCATCCTCGACTGGCTGCGCGCCAACGAACAGGTGCTGGGGCTGCGCATCGGCGCCCACGCGATGACCCCCCGGGCGCAGCTCGGCCCGCTGGCGCTGGCCGCGGTGGTGCCGGGCGGCACCGCACTCGTGCCTTATGAAAAGTTCGTGCTCCCCGCCGAGCTCGACGGCAGCGCAGGCAGCAACCGCGCGCCGCGCGGGCAGTGCCTGCTGATGGCCACCAACGACCACGAGGCCGTGGGCGCCTGGCTCAGCGCCAAGCGCGCGGGCGATGCCACCATCGACCTGTCGGCCACCCAGCGCGCCTACCGCAAGGAGGCCGAGCGCCTGCTGCTCTGGGCCGTGCTGGAGCGCGGGAAGGCGCTGTCGTCGCTCACCGTCGAGGATGCGATCGAATACCGCGACTTCCTGCTCGATCCGCCCGCCCACTGGTGCGGCGCGCGCCATCACCAGCGCTGGTCGCCGCTGTGGCGGCCGATGGAAGGGCCGCTCGCGCCCTCGGCGCTGCGCCAGGCCATTGCGATCCTGCGCAGCCTGCATGCGTTCCTGGTGAACCAGAACTATCTGGTGGGCAACCCCTTTGCCACGCTGGCGCCGCCCGCGAGCCTGCAGCAGCCGCTGGACTCCAGCCGCGCGCTGAGCTTCGCGCAGTGGGACCATGTCGACGCGCTGCTCCAGGCGCATGCCGACACCGAAGCCAGGCGCCGGCTGCGGCGCGGCATGCGCTGGCTCTATGCGACCGGCCTGCGGCTGGCCGAGATCACCAGCGCCAAGTGCGAGGACCTCGAGCAGATCGAATGCCGCACGGCCGACGGCGCCCCGGCCACCGGCTGGCAGCTGGTGGTGGCCGGCAAGGGCGGGCGCTGCCGCCGGGTGCCGGTGCCGCCGGCGCTGGTGGCCGAGCTGGAAGACGAACTCGCCCGCCACGGCTTCGAGCGGCAGGTCGGCGCCGTGAGCAACCGCGGCATCCATGTGCTGGCGCGCTTCGATGCCGAACTGCGCCGTCCGGCCGCCTGGTCGGCCTCGGGCCTGTACCAGGCGATCAAGGCCTTTGTCGCCCAAGCCGCGGCCGGCCTGCGCGGCGTCGAAGCCCAGCAGCTCAAAAAAGCGAGCACTCACTGGCTGCGACACTCGCATGGATCCCACGCGCTGCGCGGCAGGGAAGGGCAGGTGCCGGTGCCGATCCAGGTCGTGCAGAACAACCTCGGACATGCCTCGGTGGGGACCACGGCCATGTACCTGGCGACCGCGCAGCTGCAGGGCCATACCGAAATGCGCTAGCTGCTAGCGCGCCCGGGCGCTCGCTCGCGGGCCGCAATCTGCGCAAGATGCGAGCAATGCAAACACCGGTTCCCTGCCTTTCGCTCGCTGCCGCCACGGAGGCGCGCCATGCCCGCTAGCACCATGGACAAGGACTGGCTGCGCTTTCACCCGAACCCGTCGAAGCCGCGCTTCAGGCCGCCGCCGGGCGCGGTCGACGCGCACTGCCACGTCTTCGGCCCGGCGGCCGTGTTTCCCTATGCGCCCGAGCGCAAGTACACGCCCTGCGACGCATCGAAGGATCAGCTCTTCGCCTTGCGCGACCTGCTGGGCTTCGAGCGCAACGTGATCGTGCAGGCCACCTGCCACGGCAGCGATAACCGCGCGCTGCTCGATGCCATCGCACACTCGAACGGGCGCGCGCGCGGCGTGGCCTCGGTCGCGCCCAACGTGAGCGATGCCGAACTGCACCGGCTGCACGAGGCCGGCATCCGCGGCGTGCGCTTCAACTTCCTCAGGCGCCTGGCGGACTTCACGCCGCGCGAGGTGCTGATGGACATCGCCAAGCGCATCGCGCCGCTCGGCTGGCACGTGGTCGTGTACTTCGAGGCGCAGGACCTGCCCGAGCTCTGGGATTTCTTCACCCGCCTGCCGACGACCGTGGTGGTCGATCACATGGGCCGGCCCGACGTGAGCCAGCCGGTCGACGGGCCGCAGTTCGAGCGCTTCGTGCGGCTGATGCGCGAGCATCCGAACGTGTGGTCGAAGGTGAGCTGCCCCGAGCGCCTGTCGGTCTCCGGATCGCCGGCCTACGATGACGTCGTGCCGTTCGCGCAACGCCTGGTCGAGACCTTCCCGGACCGTGTGCTGTGGGGCACCGACTGGCCGCATCCCAACCTCAAGACGCACATGCCCGACGACGGCACGCTGGTCGACATGATTCCGCGCATCGCGCGCACCGCGCAGCTGCAGCAGCAGCTGCTCGTGGACAACCCGATGCGGCTCTACTGGGCCTGAGAGGCGGCAAGCGCTTGCTTCGCGTGAGCGGACCCCTAGACTCCAGCTCATGGACCTCAAGCAGCTGGAGTACTTCGTTCGCGTGGCCGAGCTGGGGAGCTTCACGCGCGCGTCGATCGTGATCGACGTGGCGCAGCCCGCGCTCAGCCGGCAGGTGCGCCAGCTCGAAGTGGAGCTGCGGCAGAACCTGCTGACGCGCAACGGCCGCGGCGTCACGCTCACCGATGCGGGCACGCTGCTGCTGGCGCATGCCAGGGGCATCCTGCACCAGATCGAGCGCGCCAAGGAAGACCTCGGCCGCATGCGCGGCGCGCTGGCCGGCCGCGTCACGGTGGGCCTGCCGCCGAGCATCGCCAAGCGCATTGCCGTGCCGCTGACCCGTGCCTTTCGCCAGCAGTTGCCCGATGCGCGCCTTGCCATCACCGAGGCGCTGTCGAGCGCCCTGCAGGAATCGGTGACCGCGGGCCGCATCGACCTGGCGCTGCTCTACAACCCCGCGCCCTCGGCCGACATCGACAGCGTGGTCATCCTCGAAGAAGACCTGTACCTGGTCGGACCGGCCACGCAGCCCGGCGGGGAGATCGCGCTGCGCGAGGTGGCCTCGCAGCCGCTCGTGATTCCGACCCAGCCCAACTCCATCCGCATGCTGGTCGAGGCGGAAATGGCCAACATCGGATGCCGCCCGGCCATCGCGATGGAGATCGACGGCGTGGCCGCCATTCTCGACCTGGTCATCGATGGCGTTGGCTCCGCGGTGCTGTCCGCGAACGCGGTGCTCACCGCGCCTCGGCCGGAGGCTTTCGGCATCCGGCGGATCGTGGATCCTCCGCTGCGCAGCCGGCTGGCGCTGGCCGTCAGTTCGCAGCGTCCGGCCACGCTGACCCAGCAGGCCGTTCTCGCGCTGGTGCGCGAGGTCGTGGATCAGACGATGAATGCTTCGCCGGCACCGGCGCTCACTGCTTCGGAATGCCGGCCAGGCGGATGACTTCCGACCAGCGCTGAATCTCGTCCTTCAGGAGGTCCGCCTGCTGCTGCGGCGTGCTGCCCTGCGCCTCGACGCCAAGCTGGCGCAGCCGTTCCTTGACTTCCGGCGTGGCGAGCGCCGCGTTGGCTTCCTTGCTGAGCCTCGCGATGACCGCGGGCGGCGTCTTCGCGGGCACGGCAAGCGCGTTCCATGACGAGACCTTGAAACCGGGCGCGCCGCTCTCCGCGACCGTCGGCGTGTCGGGCAGCGCGAACGAGCGCTTCGCGCCCATGACCGCGAGGGCGCGCAGCGACTTGCCGCTGATCTGCCCGAGGATCGGCGCGAGGATCTCGACGCCGGCGTCGACCTGCCCGCCGCGCAGCGCCGTGATCAGTGCGGGCGAGCCGTTGAACGGAATCACCTGCGCGTCGATGCCGGTGCTGCGCTTGAAGAGCTCGGCCGCCAGGTGCTGCGTACTGCCCACGTTGATGGTGCCGATGTTGACGGTGCCGGGATGCGCCTTCGCATGTGCCAGCAGCTCCTGCATCGTCTTGAACCGGGCATCGGCGGCCGTCACCACGGCCATGTCGAAATAGCCGAGCGTCGACACCGGCGCGAAATCGCGGACCGTGTCAAAAGGCAGCCGCTTGAACAGCCCCGCGCTCACGGCATTGCCGTTGGACATCAGCAGCATGGTGAGCCCGTCCGGCGCCGCCTTGGCCACCGCGTCGGAAGCGACCACGCCGCCGGCGCCCGGCTTGTTGTCCACGATGATGCTCTGGCCCATGGCCTCCGACATCTTCTGCGCGACGGTGCGCGCCGTGAGATCGGCCACGCCGCCGGGGCCGAAGGGCACGACCAGGCGAATGGGCTTGGTCGACGACGGTTGCTGCTGCTGCGCGTTCGCGCCTGCACAGAGCAACGAGAGTGCGGCCAGCGCGAGCGCCGAACGCCGGGTGCGAGTGCGCATATCCATTCCTTTGTCTCCGTCTTCTCTTTTGAAGTGCCGGCGGTGCGTGGGGCCGTGTGCCGGCGTGATGGACTATCGCCATTCCGGCGGCGGTCCGCTATCCGGCCCGGCCACTTTGAGATATGTCGCGGCGGCATATCCGGCGCCTTCCTCGCTAAGATGCGCGCGGAACCGCGTCGCCAATGCCACCGAGGACATTTCTTTGACCATCAACCTGCAAACGCTCAAGTGCGGTGAATGCGGCAGCGGCATGCTCCAGCGCTCGGGGCTCAACCAGTACGCCTGCGCGCATTGCGGCTCGGTGTCGATCGTCGAGGACAACGTCTCCGACCGGCTGGAGCGCGTGCTCGAGCAGGTCAAGGACGAGGCCGGACGAAGGCTGGCGGCCGAGCAGTCGGCGCGCGGCCGCAGCGCGGCCCGGTCGATGGGCATCGCCATTGCGGCGGTCGCGGTGCTGGTCGCCGGTGTCTTCGGCGTCATGGCCTATGTCGTGGACCGCAACCAGCCGGAGCGGGCCTCGATGCCGCGCACGATTCCGGGCGAAGGCCTCCGGCTCGAGGCACGCCAGGTGCTGGCGGGCAGCGGCAGTCTGGCGCAGCCCTGGCTGCTGGTGACGGCGCGCAACGAGAGCGGTAGCGCGATCGAGCGGCCGAAGGTCAATGCGATCTTCTACGACCGCGACAGCCGCATCGGCGAACAGAGCGAATCGGTGCCGATCGGTACGCTGATGCCCGGCGAGACAGCGCCGGTGCTGATCAAGCTGCCGAGCGACCAGGCCGTCACGCGCTACGAGCTGCAGGCCGATGCGCTGTCGACGCCCTTCTGGACGACCGAGGGTCCGCCGCTGCAGTTCACGCGCGTGCGCCTGGTGCAACAGACGGACGAGGTGTGGCTGTTCGGCCGCCTTGCCAATGCGCGCAAGGATGCCCTGGCGCTGAGCATCGTCGAAGTGCTGGTCACGCTGTACGACGAGGCCGGAACGGTCATCGGCGTCGGGCGGGGCTTCTCGCAGGCCACCGAACTCCGGCCCGGCGAACGCACCGCCGCGGAAGTGCGCATCGAGCGCCTGGGCAATCGAAAGGTGCCGATCGCGGCATGGGACTACCGCATCGACTACAGCCTGACCGAAGGCGCGCAGCAGGCCAAGAAGCGCGTGCTCGCGAGCAGCAGCCGCGTGATCCGCACGGCCGGCGCGCCCGAGATGCTGCGTGCGTCGCAGCGCCTGAGCAGCGCGGACCTGCTGGCCGACAGCGGCGCCGAGCAGATCGACAAGGCGCGCTGAGGTCGCCGCGGGCCGGGCTACTTTCTCCTGCGGCCCGATGACGCCGGCGGCGCCGAGGTCTGCGAAGGCGCCGCGCCGCCATCCACGCCGAGCCGGCCGCCGCCGCCCAGGCCCTGGCCGCGCACGGTCTGCGCCTTGTAGCTGCGCAGCGAACGCACCATCTGGTTGAAGGCGTCCATGAAGGCCGCGGCAATCACCTTGCCTTGCGGCGTGCGGGTGTAGCCGCCGATGTTGCCGCCGCCGCGCAGGCCGGTCAGCTCGCCGAGGCCCGCGAAGTCGGTCTTGGAGGCGCTGCCCTCCGATGCCGCGACCTGCACGCCCGAGCGGTTGTCGATGAGCGTCAGCAGCGCCGCGGCTTCCTTGGTCTGGAGGCTGGCACCCAGGCTCGCGATGGCGCGGCCGCGGCCACCGCCGACCAGCCCGCCGATGGTGCCGCCGAGTCCGCCCGCGTCGTTGTTGCTGAACACGATCTCGGGCGACAGGCCGTAGTCGGACGCCACCATCTGGCCGCGGCCGAAGTTGCTGCCGCCGCGCATTTCACCCGACTGCATGAGCGCGCGCTCGCGCGTCATCGCGTTCATGCCGGCCGCGCCGCGCTCGACCACCACGAAGCAATTGGACTGCTGCACCAGAAGGCGCAGCAGGTTGGCCGTGGGCGGCAGGCGGTACTCGCCGGTGAGGATGGTGTACCAGCCGGCATTGACGTTCTCGATCAGCGAGACGGTGCCGAGCGGCGAATCGCAGCGCTCGAGCGCGCTGCTCTCACCGGACGTGGCCGAGCCCGCGGCGCTGCCCGTGGCAACGGTCTTGGCCGACTGGCTGCCCATCTGCATGTCGAGCGCGGGCATGTTCTGGCAGCCGGCAAGCGCCAGCAGCGTTGCCGCTGCTGCCATGGCCATGGCCGGTCTCGAGAGCGCGCGCTGCTGGCGTGGCTTGCCTGTGGACTTCTTCATGCGATCCTCCCCCCAATTGGTTGCGAAAGGGCCGGAATGCGGCCCTGCGCAAATTTAGTGGGAAGGCACGATTGCCCACAGTGTCTAAAGTCACTTCTTGCGCCGCTGCGGGTTGTCCGGCTCGCAGCAGCCGCAGGACTCACTTGATGTCGAAGACGCTGATCTTGGTGGTCTGTACCACTTGATGGATCGTGGGTGCATTCGGGTACTGGCCCACAGCCTCGGTGCGCAGCGCAAACCCCCGATACGGGCCCTCCGCGGCAACCCAGTAGACCAGGTCGAAGGTCTGTGTCATGGGCGTAGGAGTGGTGATAGTGGTCACTCCATGCGAGGTGAACTTGCAGGCCGCGAAGGTTCCCACAGCACTCTGGAGGGTCTCGCGGCCCACGTAGGTGTAGGACTTCGTCGTCGTGTTTTCTTCGACGTGGTCGGCGTATTCGTTCTTGGCGGTGTAGGTGAACTCGTAGGTTTGTCCGGGCTCCATGGCGATCGGCTGCCGACTCGGCGGGCTCATCGTCTGGCGGACGTTGCTGCTGGTCATGCTGTAGAACAGCAGGAAGCCGTCCTGAATGGCGTTGTAGTCCATGTTGGTCCCTGCATGGCTGCCGTCGTCCCCATAGAAATCGTACTTCGTCTCCACGGTCGCCGCGCCATTGAACTCCTTGGGTCCCGTGACGGTCCTCACCGTGCGCCGAGGCGGCGTCGCGCCATCCCCGCTGACGGTGTGTTCGAGATCCATGATCGTTCCCGTCCGGAAGAACCCCTCGTTGAAGCAGGGTGCCGAACTGGTGGCCGATGCCACCGCGACGGTGACCGTGATCGTCGCGGCCGCGGACGTGAGCCCGGTGGCATCGGACACGGTGTAGCTGACCACGGTCGGACTGCCGGTGAAGCCGCTCGCGGGAGTGAAGACCACTGCCCCCTCGTTGCCAGCCTGCCAGCTGCCCTCGTTGGGCACCTGCAGGCTGCGCCCGTCGGCGGACAAGGTGGCGCCGGCCGGCGGCTGCACGAAGCGCACCGAATTGCGGTCGAGATTGCCGTCGGCATCCTGGTCGTTGTCGAGCACGTTGATGGTGACGCTGGCGCCGGCCTGGCCGCTGGCGCTGTCATTGGTTGCCACCGGTGCGGTACCGGTGGGGCTGCTCGTGCCGCCAGCAGGGGTGCCAGCACCAGCACCTGGAGTACCCGCGCCGGGAGTACCCGCACCGACAGGAAGCCCACCTGCAAAGCCGCCGCCACCCGAGCCGCCCCCGCCGCATGCCACCACCACCGCTGCGACGGCCACGGCCACCGCACCCATTGCCCATGGATTCTTCTTCATTCGTTTCTCTCCCTGTTGAGTGTCAAAGGGCCGGGATCCCGGCCCTGTGTCAATCTAGGAGAAGCGAAGAAGACGCCATAGTGCCTAAAGTCACTTGTCGCGCCGATGCCATCGCCCGTGGCCCCGATCGCAGCAGTCCGCAAGATCTCACTTGATGTCGAAAACGCTGACCTTGGTGGGCTGCACCACCTGGCGGATCGTGGGTGCATTCGGGTACTGGGCCACAACCTCCGTGCGCAGTTCAAACCCACGATACGGGCCCTCGGCGGCGACCCAGCTGATCTTGTCGAAGGTCTGCGTCGTGGGCGAGGAGGTGATGGGCGTGTCCACCTGATGGGTGGTGAACTTGCAGGCCGAGAAGGTTCCCGCAGCGCTCTGGAGGGTCTCGCGGCCCACGTAGGTGTAGGACGTGGTCGTCGTACCTTCTTCGACGCGGTCGGCGTATTCGTTCCTGGTCGTGTAGGTGAAATCGAAGGTCTGTCCTGGCTCCATGGCGACCGGTTGCCGACGCGGCGGGCTCATCGTCTGCCGGACGTTGCTCCCGGTCATGCCGTAGCTCACCAGGAAGCCGTCCACGAAGGCGTTGTAGCCCATGTTGGTTCCTGCGTAGCTGCCGTCGTCCCCATAGAAATCCGACTTCGTCTCCATGGTCGCCGCGCCATTGAACTCCTTGGGTCCCGTGACGGTGCTCACGACGCGCCGGGGCGGCGTAGCGCCATCTCCGCTGACGGTGAATTCGAAATCCATGGTTGTTCCGGTGTGGAGGAACCCTTCGTTGAAGCAGGCTGCCGAACTGGTGGCCGACGCCACCGTGACGGTGACCGTGATCGTCGCGGCCGCGGATGTGAGCCCGGTGGCATCGGACACGGTGTAGCTGACCACCGTCGGGCTGCCGGTGAAGCCGCTCGCGGGAGTGAACACCACCGCCCCCTCGCTGCCCACCTGCCAGCTGCCCTCGTTGGGCACCTGCAGGCTGCGCCCGTCGCCGGACAAGGTGGCGTCGGCCGGTGGCTGCACGAAGCGCACCGAGTTGCGGTCGAGGTTGCCGTCGGCATCCTGGTCGTTGTCGAGCACGTTGAGGGTGACGCTGGCACCGGCTTGGCCGCTGGCGCTGTCATTGGCTGCTACCGGGGCGGTGCCGGTCGAGTTGCCTGTGCCGCCAGTGGGAGTGCCTGCGCCAGCGCCAGCACCGGGCGTGCCCGTGCCGGCAGGGAGCCCGCCTGCAAAGCCGCCGCCATTCGAGCCGCCCCCGCCGCATGCCACCACCACCGCTGCGACGGCCACGGCCACCGCACCCATTGCCCATGGATTCTTCTTCATTCGTTTCTCTCCCTGTTGAGTGTCAAAGGGCCGCGATCCGGCCCCGTGTCAATTTAGGAGAAGCGAAGAAGACGCCATAGTGCCTAAAGTCACTTGTCGCGCCGATGCGCGCGCCGGTGGCTTGCAGGCGCGAGCTCGGCCATGGCTTGCAGCAGCGTTGCGGCGCTCACGGGCTTGAACAGCACCGGCACGCCCGAGGCGCGTACGCGCTGCAAACGCTCGGGCGCTGTCTCGCCGGTAATCAGAAGCAGCGGTGCATGGAGTTGAAAGCGTTCGCGCAGGCGTTGCCCGACATCGAGTCCGTCCACGCCGTCGGCCAACCGGTAGTCGCACAGCAGCAGTGCGAAGGGCCTGGCTTGCGCATCGGGATGCGTCAATGCTTCGACCGCGGCGGCCTCGTTGGCCACGGCCACCACATCGAGCGAATAGCCTTGCAGCAGTGCCGTCATGGCTTCGCGGATCTCGGACTCGTCGTCGATCAGCAGGACCGGTCCGCGCAGATCGGGCATCGTGAAGCGATGCCGCACGGGCGATTCGAGGTCCTGCAGCAGAAGGTCCGCAGGCGAATCCAGCGATGCCTTGGCCGCCGGGACCACCAGGCGAAAGCAGGTGCCGCGGCCCGGGCGCGAGCGCACCTGCACCGGATGCGCGAGCAGACGCGACAAGCGCTGCACGATCGACAGCCCGATGCCCAGGCCGCGCGAGCGGTCGCGTCCTGGATTGCCGATCTGGTAGAACTCCTCGAAGATGCGTTCCAGCTGCGCGGGCGCAATGCCGATGCCGGTGTCGCGCACTTCGATCCGCACAAGATCGCCGCGCGCGAGTGCCGTCACGGTCACGCCGCCGTGCAGCGTGTACTTCAATGCGTTGTCGACCAGGTTGGAGAGCATGCGGTACAGGAGCTGCGGGTCGCTCTGTACCCACAGCCCGCTGGCGCGAATGCGCAGCTGCAGGTTCTTCTGGTCGGCCTGCGCCGAGAAGGTGTGGTTGAGCGGGCGGAACAGCGCGTCGAGTTCCAGGGCGCATGGATCGGGAACCACCACCCCCGCGTCGAGGCGCGAGATGTCGAGCATGGTGTTGAGCGAGGCACCCAGCGTGTCGACCGCGCGCATCAGGCGCTCGGCATTCTTCACTTCGGGCCGGCCCTCCAGCGCGTTCTCCAGCGCGGCGCCGAACAATGCGATGGCATGCATCGGCTGGCGCAGGTCGTGGCTGGCGGTAGCCAGGAAGCGGGTCTTCTCGGCGCTGGCGCGCTCGGTGGCGGCGATCTGCTCGCTCAGGCGAGCGGCCAGGGCCTCGTTCTCGAAGCGCAGGAGCAGCGATTCGGTCAGCCGCCGGTTCTCCTGCAAGCCGGCGCGGAAGGTGAGCACCAGGTTGACGGTTCCGAAGGCGGCAAGGAACCAGTTCAGCGCGTTGCCGTGCCAGACCAGCGCGGCAATGAGGCCGGTCATCATGGGAATGCCGTATCCGAACATGGCCGGCTTCAGCGGCCATCGCGCCTGCACCGCGCGTGTCCAGCTGCCGATGATGACCACCGTGAACACGGTGGTCATGACCAGGTCCGTCGTCGATACAAGGAACAAGGGCGCCGGCGCCGTGGCGACGCTGACCATCGTGACCAGGCGCGCGTACTTGCGCGCCCAGTAGGGGCTGTCGGCCATCGGCGTGGCGGGGGTCCAGCGCGGTGCGAGCAAGGCGTACAGGTCCACGGCCGCAAGGACGAGCAGCCAGCACAGCAGCAAAGGATGGTCGAGGCGCGAGTAGCTGAAGATGGCCAGCGCGATGGCAAAGCCGAAATGGGCCAGGATCGCCGTGCTGTGGCCGGCGTAGACCGACGCCACGTGCTCGCGCAATATGCGCAGGCCCAGCGCGGCGTCGACGGCCAGATGCTTCGACACGAGGTCGCTCATCGAATTGCCTCCCTGCAGGGTGGTCCCCGCGTATGTGTATGTATGTATTTCGCTCCGTACGGGCGGAGCTCAGCGAAAGCTGCTGATCAGCTGCGCACGGGAGCGCACGCCGAACAGCAGGAGGATGGTCGACACGTAGTTCTTGACAGTGCCTTCGCCAAGGCTCGCGGCCTCCGCAATCTCCTTGTTGGTCTTTCCTTCCAATATCCACTGGAGCACCTGCGCCTGCCGCGGGGCGAGCGCCTGCCAGGCTTGGTCACGAGACGACTTGATGGGGCGAACCGAGGGGCTCGCCGGACGGGGCGAGCCGTCGATGGCGTTGCTTCCGAGCAGCCCGCAGGCGCGGATGAAGCTCACCACCTCCTTGAGGTTGGCCGACTTCGGGAGGAAGGCGCTGGCGCCCAAGCCGAGCGCCCCCTGCGCGATCGTGCTCTGGGCAAGCGAGGTGGTGCCGGAACCGGAGAGCGCCACGATGCGGGCGGCCGGATAGCGGGCGCGAAATTCCATCAGGCCACTGAGACCCTGGGTGTCGGGCAAGGCCAGGTCCAGCAGCACCAGGTCCACGGCATCGCGGACTCTTTCGTACAGGGCCAGGGCATCGGCGAGATTGCCGGCCTCGAAGACCTCGAGGGTTTCGCCCGAGGGCGAGGACTGTGCTTCGAGCAGCGCACGCACACCCAGGCGCACCAGGTCGTGATCGTCCACCACCAGGATGGCCCGCGGCCGCCGACCATCGGCAGGAGCGCCGTGTCTGGGCGGGCGGTTCGTTTCGTCGGTACTCACGCCACCGAATCTAGCGATTCCGGGCGCCGGGGTAAGTGAAGAAAGTCACGTTGTTCGTTCGTGCACCTGTTCAATGCTGCAAAACCGCCGGGCTTCGGCACCCCCGAGGCATTGCGTGTTGATTCGTTGACGCTGCTTGACCGCATTTACTTGTTTCCGGGTATTTCCGTACCGCAGGGCGCTGACTAAGCTCGCCCCTGATCCATGTGCGCTGCACCCGGCGCGATCGGACGGTAGAAATGAACGACCTTCCCAACATCATGTTCGCCGCCTTCCCGGCCTTTGCGCTGCTGATGGTGGTCGAGCTTGTGTACTCCCTCAAGGTGCGCGGCGAGCTCTACGACACCCGCGACACCGCCGCCAACGTGCTGCTGGCGATGGGCAACCTGGCCATCGCGCTGGCCAGCGCGGGCCTGATGCTGGTGTTCCTGAGCTGGCTCTATGCGCACCGCTTCTTCACGATGCCGCCCGCGGCGTGGTGGGCCTGGGTGCTGTGCTTTCTGGCGGACGACTTCAGCTACTACTGGTTCCACCGCTTCAGCCACGAGGTGCGCTGGTTCTGGGCTTCGCATTCGGTGCATCACTCTTCCGAGAAATACAACTTCTCGGTGGCCCTGCGTCAGACCTGGACCGGCACGATCAGCGGCTCGTTCCTGTTCTGGGCCTGGATGCCGCTCCTGGGCTTTCATCCCAAGATGATCCTGTTCATGCAGTCGGCGAGCCTGATCTACCAGTTCTGGATCCACACGCAGGCGATCCGGAAGATGCCCGCCGGCGTCGAGGCCGTGTTCAACACGCCGTCGCACCACCGGGTGCATCACGGCAGCGACTTCGACTACCTCGACAAGAACTACGCCGGCACCTTGATGATCTGGGACCGCCTGTTCGGCTCGTTTGCGCTGGAAACCTTCACGCCGCGGTTCGGCCTGACGAAGAACATCGAGACCTTCAACCCGCTGCGGATCGCCTTCCATGAGTGGGCCGGCATTGCCAGGGACCTGCGCAAGGCCCGCAGCCTGTCCGAGGTTGCCGGCTATCTGCTGCAGCCGCCGGGCTGGAGCCCCGACGGCAGTTCCCAGACCACGCGCCAGGCGCGCAGGGCGATGGAGTGACTGGGGAACTTCGATGACTGCAAGACATGCGGCCCGCAAGGGATGGATGACCGCGGCGCTGGGGGCCGCCCTGGCACTGGGCGGCTGCGCCGGCGGCAGCGATGGCCCGGCGGTGTTCGTGCCGGTGGCCGCCAGCACCGTGCCGGTCGCGGCTGCGTCGCCCTCGGAAACCTATGCGGTGGCCATACCGCCGGCGCAGATCGATGCTGCCGTGGCCAGGCTCGACCAGCTGGCGGCCGACATCATGCGCCGCTCCAGTATTCCGGGCATGGCCGTGGCCGTGGTGAAGGACGGCCGGACGGTATATGCCAAGGGCCTCGGCGTGCGAACGGTGGGCGCGCCCGAACCGGTCGATGCGGACACCGTGTTCCAGCTCGCATCGCTGTCGAAGTCCGTCGGCGCGACCGTCGTGGCGGGGCTCGTGGGCAGGCAGGTGCTGTCCTGGGACACGCCCGTCGCCACGCACTTGCCCGGCTTCAGGCTGTCGGACGAGTGGATCACGCAGCAGGTGACGATGGGCGATTTCTTCGCGCACCGCTCGGGGCTCTCGGCGCACGTCGGCGACCAGCTCGAAGACCTGGGCTACGGACGCCAGGACATGCTGGACCGCCTGCGCTACGTGCCGCTCGATGGCTTCAGAACGCGATACGCCTACACCAACTTCGGCCTCACGGCCGGGGCCGAAGCGGCAGCCAGGGCGGCCGGGCTCGACTGGGCGACGCTGTCCGAGCGCACGCTCTACCAGCCGCTGGGCATGGCGTCGACGAGCTCCCGCTTCGCCGATTTCATGCAGCGCGGCAACCGCGCCTCGCCCCATGTGAAGACCGAGGCAGGCTACCAGGCACAGTACCAGCGCGACCCCGATGCGCAGTCGCCGGCCGGTGGCGTGAGCGCCAGCGCCAACGACATGGCGCGCTGGATGTCGATGGTCCTGCAGAAGGGCAGCTTCCAGGGCCGCCCCGTGGTCGAGGCCGAGGCCCTGCTGCGCGCGACCAGCGCGCAGATCGTCTCGACGCCGCCGCGCAACCCGAACGAGCGCGCGGGCTTCTACGGCTATGGCTTCAATGTCGGGACCTCGCCTTCGGGGCGGGTCAAGCTCTCGCATTCGGGCGCCTTCCTGCTGGGGGCGGGCACGGCCTTCTCGATGATTCCATCGGCGGGTGTCGGCATCGTCACGCTCACCAACGCGGCGCCGGTGGGCGCTGCCGAGGCCATGAATGCCGCCTTCGACGACCTGGTCGAGTTCGGCGCGCTCACGCGGGATTGGTACGAGGCCTATGCACCGCTGATGCAGGGCCTGTACGCGCCCGAGGGCACGCTGGCCGGCCAGCCGCCGCCGGCGCAACCCGTGGCGCCGCTCGGCAGCAATGCCTACACCGGCATCTACGCCAACAGCTACTACGGCAATGCCGTGGTGGAAACCGCCGGCAGCGGCCTGGTCCTGAAGATGGGGCCGGGCGGCGCCAAAAGCTTTGCGCTGCGCCACTGGAGCGGCAACACCTTCGTCATCGACCTGTCGGGCGAGAGCGCCACGCCGGGGTCCATCTCGAGGATCGATTTCAGGCCCGGCGTCTCGGGCCTGTCGGACAGCGTGCAGATGGAGTTCTACGCCGAGGACACGACGCACGGCGTGTTCACGAGGATGCCTGTCCAGTGATGAGCCGGTGCGGCACCGGCGGCTCGAACGCGCGGATCGGCGCATCGCGCCCTACCACCCGATCACCTCATCGCAGCCCCCAAAGGCCGCCGGCATGTCCTTGAAGTGGGGCAGCCCGTCCTTCACTGGCGCCACGGCCCGCTGGCAGTGGATGTGAAAGGCCGGCTTGAAGAGCTCGGCCGGCAGGAGGAAGCCGCTCACACCCCGCACACCCATCCCCGGCGGCTCGCCGAACAACAGCGTGCCGCAATGGGCGCAGCGGGTGCGCGGCGTGGTCCTGTAGGTCCAGGTGGCTGTGTCGCCTCCCGACACGGTCACGCCGCCCGCCGGGAACAGCGCCAACGGCGCGTACGCGCCACCGGTCACGGCGCGGCAGTCCTCGCAGTGGCAGTGGAACTGCGCCACTGGCGCCTCGCTCAGGTGGAGCCGCGCCTTGCCGCAGCGGCAGTCGACGGTGGTGGGTTGCATGGCTGTCTCCTCAGGTTGCCAGGGTTTCGTGCCAGAAGCCGAAATCGGCCTGGCCTTCCAGGAAGGTCTGCGCCGTCTGCATGAAGGCTTGCATGTGCGGCTGCTGCATGTGCGGGCCGGTGAAGGCCGCTGCGCTGGCCCACTGTTCCACGATCAGCCAGCGGTTCGGGGCCTTGGCATCCTCATGCACGCGGATGCCGAGGCAGGCCGGCTCGAGCGCCATCACCTGCCGGATCACTGCCCGCAGCTCCCGCCGGGCCAGCTCCAGCTTGTCGGGCTGGATGGTGCAGGTGATCACGACAGTGACGGGTTGGGTGCCGGTTTGGCTGCTGTGCATGTGCATTCCTTGATATCTGCTCACGAATGGAGGACATTCTGTGCCGCGCCACCCAATGGCGGCAAACGATGATTTGTCAATTACTTGTGAGCCCAACTCAACCATGCCGGACACACCCGCGAAGCTCCCGCCGCTGACGGCCTTGCCCTGCTTCGACGCTGCGGCCCGGCACCTGAGCTTCACCAAGGCCGCCGAAGAGCTGCATCTCACGCCGGGCGCCATCAGCCGCGCCGTGAAGCACCTCGAGCAGCAACTCGACGTGCAGCTCTTCGAGCGCGGCACGCGCTCCGTGCGCCTCACCGAAGTGGGCGAGCCCTACGCCAAGGCCGTGCGCGATGTGCTGGACCAGCTCGCTGCGGCAACCGCCGCCGCCACGGCCCGCCTGTCCGGCAGCACGCTCAACGTCAGCACCTCGGACGGTTTCGCCGGCCGCTGGCTGGTGCCTCGCCTGTACCGCTTTCGCCAGGCTCACGGCGACATCGACGTGCGCGTTTCCACCACCGGCCGCCTCGCCAGCTTTCACGGTGACGGCATCGATGTTGCCATCCGCTACGGCACCGGCAACTATCCCGGTCTCACGGCCGAGTGGCTGGCCGACGAAGAGGTCTTCCCCGTGTGCAGCCCCCGGCTGCTGAAAGGCCCGCACGCCCTGCGCAAGCCCGCCGACCTGCGCCACCACACCCTCATCCGCGACGGCTATCCCATCGCTTGGGCGGACTGGCTCGAGCGCGCCGGCGTCAAAGGCATCGATGCCCGAAGCGGCCTCGCCTTCGACTCCTACACCTTCGCCGTGCAGGCGGCGGTGCAAGGCGAAGGCGTGGTCCTGGGGCGCACCATGCTTGTCGCCGACGACCTGGCCGCCGGCCGCCTGGTGCGGCCGTTCAAGCAGGCGCTGAAGGCCTTTTCAAGCTTCTATCTTGTCTATCCGCCGGAGGCCATGCGGCAGCGGAAGGTGAAGGCGTTCAAGGAGTGGCTGTTGGAGGAGATGCGCAACAGCGTCTAGCGGTGCTGGCCTCGCAGATCCGCCCGAAGGCGCTCCGCCGCAGAAGCGCTACATTGCATGCGCCATGGACCGCCTCGAAAACATTGAGACCTTCGTACGGGTCGCGCAGACCCAGAGCTTCGCCGAGGCCGCGCGCCAGCTGCGGGTCTCCAAGTCGGTCGTGACCAGCCGCGTGAAGCAGCTGGAAGACCATGTCGGCGCGCCGCTGTTCCACCGCAGCACGCGCGTGGTGCGGCTCAGCGATGTCGGGCAGGCCTTCCTGCGCGACTGCGTCGAGCTGGTCGGCCGGGCCAACGACATCATGGACCAGATGCGCGATGCCAAGGACGGCCCCACCGGCACCTTGCGCGTGCATGCGCTCACCGGCTTCGTGCTCGGGCATTTCGCGACGCTGCTGCGGGCCTTCCAGTCGAGCTTTCCGGACATCCACCTCGAACTCATCGTGAGCGATGCGGTGGTCGATCCGGTGAAGGCGGGGGTGGACTGCGCGCTGCAGATCTTTCCGGCAGCCTCGACCGAGCTGGTGTCGCGCTCGCTGTTCCCGGTGCGCCGCGTGTTCTGCGCCACGCCCGAGTACCTGCGCGCGCACGGCAGGCCCGCGAGCCCGCGCGAGCTGCACAAGCACACGCTCGGCCTGTACTCGGGCTATCCGACGCGCGACCGCTGGACCTTCCACCACGGCGGCGAGCAGGTGACGATGTACATGAGCGCCGCACTGCTCACCAACAGCGTCCACCTGCTGCGCGAATACGCCATGGAGCATGCCGGCATCGTCTGCCTGCCGACGCTGGTGGCCGGCGAGGCGATCCTGCGCGGCGAGCTGGAGGTGGTGCTGCCGGCGCACCAGCTCTCGTCGTTCTCGCTGAGCGCGGTGTATGCGGGCACCTCGCGCAATGCGTTCAAGCTGCGGCTCTTCATCGAGCACCTGACCCATGCCTTCTCCAAGGTGCCGCCGTGGGACGCGGCCATGATCGAACGGGGCCTGCTGCCGCCCGGCCTGATCTGGGACGCCTGAGGCGAGCGCGGCCCGTTCCGGGGGTAAACCCTGCGCATTGAACGGATTCGCCGAACAATGCGGACCGCGTTTCGGGCCTACCGCCCGTGCCCCGCGTTTCCTACAGTGCATACATCGCAGCGCCAGGCTGCATCGTCCAGCACTTCAGGAGACATCCATGACCGTTGCCTACCAGACCCGCTTCGGGTCGCTCAAGCACTTCGAGAAGGGGCACGTCGAGCCGATAGACGACGACGTGCGCCACTACGCGTTCTCCAACTGCTTCGAGATCGCCAGCATCAGCCGGCCGTACGAGAAGGTGGTGTTCGGCCAGAACCAGATCTACGTGCTGGAAACGCTGCGCGCCGAAGGCACCTCGCCCTGGTACACCAGCGCGCACGACGAATTCGCGCTGGTGATGGACGGCGAGGTGGAAGTGCACCTCGTGCAGCTCGATGCCGCCCAGGCCGTGGCCGACAAGGACAAGAACGGCGCCGTGCTCGTGCAGGGCGAGCCCAGGGGCAGGAAGATGGGCTGGATGAAGCTCTCGCGCGGCCACCAGGGCCTGCTGCCGAAGAACGCGGCCTACCAGTTCCGCGCAGCCGGCGACCCGGGCGTGATCGTGCTGCAGACCTGCAAGGGTGACCTCTCGGTAGAGAAGTGGGCCGACATCTGCCAGACGCAATGAACGCATCCAGGAGCCACACCATGAACGCACCCGCAGAACTCGCCAAGGTCATTGCGTCGCAGCCCGACGCCACGCTCGGCTACAAGGATTTTTCGCTCGGCAGCTTCGGCTTTCGCCGCGACGAGTATTTCGTCCACATCACCTGGAAGACCCGCGACGGCCGTCCCATGAGCCACACCATGGACGCAGGCAGCTACCTGCGCGCGTTGATGCGCGACGTGGCCTGGGGCTTCTTCTACGGCTGGGTCAACTTCGACGACGTGTTCGGCACCATCAACCACTACGACTCGGTCGACCTGTACGCCGGGAGCTTCAACGGCACCATGAAGGACGCGGGCATCGACCTGCTCGAGAACTTTCCCACGGCGCAGATCCGCGCCACCTTCGAGGCCATGCTCGACGACTGGACCAACGAGAGCTTCGACCCCTTCGCCGCGCCGCAGGAAACCGGCTCGCCCTATGGCCGCAAGAGCGGCAACAACACCGCCAAGATCACCCGGGCGCGCGAGCTGGCCAAGCGCTGCGTGGGCCTGAAGGGCGACCTCGACCTGCGCAGCGATGCGCGCGGCGCGCCGGTCAACCGCGCCTTCGCCGACGTGCCGCAGGGCCAGCCCGAGCTGCACCCCGAGCCCGGCTTCGAGAACGAGGTGCACGCCTTCAACCTCTTCGGCTTCCTGAGCCGTTCGCAGGTCACCTGGAACCCGAGCTTCACCTCGGTGGTGAAGCACAGCTTCATGTGCCCGACGACCGAGGAGCACATCCTGCCGATCATCCACGGCAACGACCGCGTCGAGTGGTTCTTCCAGATGACCGACGAGATCCACTGGGATTGCGGCGACAAGAACACCGGCCGTCCCATGGCCCGCGTGATCATGAAGGCCGGCGACATGGCCGCCATGCCCGCCTACTGCCGCCACCAGGGCTTCAGCCCCAAGCGCTCGATGCTGCTGGTGTGGGAGAACGGCTCGCCGAGCCTGGTGTACGAGATCCAGAAGGGCGAGAGCCCCGAGATTCCGGTCGAGTTCTGAATGGCCCCCTCTCCCGCGTGCGGGAGAGGGCTGGGGTGAGGGTGGCGTCCGTGCCGCCGTCGCCCCTCACCCCCACCCTCTCCCCAAGGGGCGAGGGAGAAATGCAAAGACATGAAGCCCAATGACAATGCCGCTGCGGCAGGCCTGCGTACGCCCATCCGCCACCAGCTCTTCATCGACGGCCGCTTCGTCGACGCCGAATCCGGCGAGACCCTGGCCACGCTCAACCCGCACGACAACACGCCCATCGCCCATGTCGCGCTGGCCGGCAAGGCCGACGTCGACAAGGCCGTGGCCGCCGCCAGGCGTGCGTTCCCGAAGTGGAGTCGCATGGCCGCCGCCGACCGCGGCCGCATCCTGCTGAAGCTTGCGGACCTGATCGAGGCCCACGGCGAAGAACTCGCGCGGCTCGAGTCGCTCGACACCGGCCATCCGATCCGCGACTCGCGCCGGCTCGACGTGCCGCGCACCGCCGCATGCTTTCGCTACTTCGGCGGCATGGCCGACAAGTTCCAGGGCGAAACCATTCCGGTGGAAGAGGGCTTTCTCAACTACACGCTGCGCGAGCCGGTCGGCATCGTCGGGCAGGTGGTGCCGTGGAACTTCCCGCTCATGTTCACGAGCTGGAAGATGGCGCCCGCGCTCGCGGCCGGCAACTGCATCGTGATGAAGCCGGCCGAAATCACGCCGCTCAGCTCGCTGCGCATCGCGGAGCTCATGGCCGAGGCGGGCGTTCCGCCCGGCGTGGTCAACATGCTGCCGGGCCTTGGCAGCGTGGCGGGCCAGTACATCGCCGAGCATCCGGAGATCGCCAAGATCGCCTTCACCGGCAGCACCGCCACCGGCCGGCGCATCGTGCAGGCCAGCGCGGGCAACCTCAAGAAGGTGCAGCTCGAGCTCGGCGGCAAGGGGCCCAACATCGTGTTCGAGGATGCGAACCTGCAGGCTGCCGTGAACGGCAGCGCCTGGGCCATCTTCCACAACCAGGGGCAGGCCTGCATCGCGGGCTCGCGGCTGATGCTGCACGAGAAGATCGCCGATGCGTTTCTCGAACAGTTCATCCCGCTTGCGCAGTCGATCCGCCTGGGCAATCCGCTCGACGAGGCCACCGAGATGGGCCCGCTCACGAGTGCCCAGCACCGCGACCGCGTGCTGAGTTACGTCGAAGTCGCACAAGGCGAGGGCGGCGAGGTGCTGGCTGGCGGCACCTCGCCCGGCGGCGAACTTGCACAGGGCTGCTACGTCGCGCCGACCGTGGTGCGTGCGAAGTCCTACCAGGACCGCGTCGCACAGGAAGAAGTGTTCGGCCCCTTCGTCACCGTGCTCACCTTCAAGAGCGACGAGGAGGCGATGCAGATCGCCAACGGCACCGACTACGGCCTGGGCAGCGGCCTGTGGACCACCAACCTGCAGCGCGCCCACAAGGTGGCGCGCGACCTGCACGCCGGCATGGTCTGGATCAACAGCTACAAGCGCGTGAACCCCGGCTCGCCCTTCGGCGGCGTGGGCCAGAGCGGCTATGGCCGCGAGATGGGCTTCGACGCCATGCGCGAGTACACGCAGGTCAAGAGCGTGTGGGTCAACGTCGACGCGCAGATTCCGCCGCACTTCGTGCGCTGAGTTTTTTATCCATCAACCCACCGGCACACACGATGTCTTTTCCGATCCTTTCCCGGGCGCTGGCCGCCTGCATGCTGCTGCTGCTGGGCGCCGCGGCCCAGGCCCAAGCCCAGGCCCAAGCCCAGGCGCCGGCCTGGCCCGCCAAGCCCGTGCGGCTGGTCGTCGGTTTCCCGCCGGGCGGCATCGTCGACACCGTCGCGCGCCAGCTGCAGCCGCGCCTGCAGGCCGCGCTCGGCCAGACCGTGATCGTCGACAACCGCAGCGGCGCCGGCGGCACGCTGGCAGCGGCCGAGGTGGCGCGCGCGGCGCCCGACGGCCACACGCTGCTGATGGTGTTCGACAGCTACGCCACCTGTCCGCTGGTCTATCCGAAGCTGAGCTTCGACATCGCCAAGGACCTGCAGCCCGTGACCCAGGTCGCGAGCAATCCGCTGGTGCTGGTGGTCAACCCGAAGGTGCAGGCCAAGGACTTCCAGCGCTTCGTCGGTCTGCTCAAGGCGCAGCCCGGCGGCCTCAACTACGCGAGCGTCGGCCCGGGGTCGAGCAACCATCTCACGGCCGAATATTTCAAGGCCGTGAGCGGCACCTTCGTCACGCACATTCCCTACCGCGGCGGTGGCCCGGCCCAGCAGGACCTGCTGGGCGGACAGGTCGAGATGATGTTCCTTTCGGCCGTGCTGGCGCAGCCGCACGTCAACGCCGGCCGGCTGCGCGCCCTGGCGCAGACCGGCGCCCAGCGCGCCCCCGCCTATGCCGAGGTGCCGACCGTGGCCGAGAGCGGCTATCCGGGCTTCGAGGTGAACTCCTGGGTCGGGCTGCTCGCCCCGGCCGGTACGCCGCGCGCCGTGGTCGACCGGCTGCAGGCCGAAGTGCGCAAGGCCGTGACCGAGCCGGCCTTCCAGCAGCGGCTGCGCGAGCAGGGCCTGACGGGCATCGCCAACACGCCCGAGCAGTTCGCCGCCGTGCTGCGCACAGAGCAGGACAAGTGGACCCGCCTGGTGCGCGAGCGCCGCCTGAGCCTGGAATAGGCAGGCCGGAGGAACGCGCCATGCACGACTTCATCCACACCACCCATCCGCAGCGCGTGGTGTTCGGCGCCGGCTCGCTGCGCCACCTGGCGCGCGAGATCGATGCGCTGGGGGCGAAGCGGGCGCTGGTGCTCTGCACGCCCGAGCAGCGGCCGCAAGCCGAGCGCGTGGCGGCCTCGCTCGGCGCGCAGGCGGCCGGCCTGTTCGACCGCGCCGTGATGCATGTGCCCGTCGAGACCGCACGCGAGGCGCGCGAGCTGGCGCGCCGGCTCGGCGCCGACTGCGCCGTGGCGCTCGGCGGCGGCTCCACCACGGGGCTGGGCAAGGCCATTGCGCTGGAAGCGGGGCTGCCGATCGTCGCCGTTCCCACCACCTACGCAGGCAGCGAGATGACGCCGATCTACGGCCTCACCGAGAACGGCCTGAAGAAGACCGGCAAGGACCCGCGCGTGCTGCCGCGCACCGTGATCTACGACCCCGAGCTGTCGCGCACGCTGCCCGTGGGCCTGAGCGTGACCAGCGGCATCAACGCCATCGCGCATGCGGCCGAAGGCCTCTATGCGCAGGACAGCAATCCGGTGATGGACCTGATGGCGGAGGAGGGCATCGCCGCGCTCGCACGCGCGCTGCCGGCCATCCGTGCGCAGCCCGGCGACCTGGCGGCGCGCTCCGATGCGCTCTACGGCGCGTGGCTGTGCGGCAGCGTGCTCGGCGCGGTGGGCATGGCCTTGCACCACAAGCTCTGCCACACGCTGGGCGGCAGCTTCAACCTGCCGCATGCCGAAGTGCACACGGTGGTGCTGCCGCACGCGCTCGCATTCAATGCGCCGGCCGCGCCGCGCGCCATGGCGCGCATCGCGCGCGCGCTCGGCGGCGTGTCGGCGCCGGCGGCGGTCTACGCATTGGCGCGGGGCAACGGCGCGCCCGTGGCACTCAAGGACATCGGCATGCGCGCCGCCGACCTCGACCGCGCGGCCGACATCGCCGTCGCCAATCCGTACTGGAATCCGCGGCCCTTCGGCCCGGCCGAGCGCGGCGAGATCCGCGCGCTGCTGCAGCGCGCCTTCGACGGCGAGCCGCCGGCATAGGCGCAGCACGCGCACAGAGAAACCCACACGAACAACGAAGGAGACAGCCATGACATTCAACCGCAGACAGTTCACGCAGGCCGCCGCCGCGCTTGCCGCCACGGGCGCCGCGCCGCGGGTGTTCGCCGCCGACACGCTCAAGATCGGCTACGTGTCGCCGCAGACCGGGCCGCTCGCGCCCTTCGGCGAGGCCGACAAGTGGGTGATCGAGCAGATGAAGGCCGCCTTCAAGGACGGCCTCAGCGTAGGCGGCAAGAAGTACGCCGTGCAGATCGTGCTGAAGGACAGCCAGTCGAACCCCAACCGCGCGGGCGAGGTCGCGAACGACCTGATCCTCAAGGACAAGGTCGCGCTCGTGCTCACGGCAGGCACGCCCGAGACCGCCAACCCGGTGAGCGACGCCTGCGAACTCAACGAGGTGCCGTGCATCTCCAGCGTGGTGCCGTGGCAGCCCTGGTTCTTCGGCCGCAAGGGCGACCCGGCCAAGGGCTTCAACTGGACCTACCACCTGTTCTGGGGGCTCGAGGACGTCATCGCCAACTTCACCAACGGCTGGAAGACCGTGGCCACCAACAGGAAGGTCGGCGGCCTGTTTCCCAACGACGGCGACGGCAATGCCTGGGGCGACAAGGAACTGGGCTTTCCGAAGCCGCTCGCGCAGATGGGCTTCACGCTCACCGACCCCGGCCGCTTCCAGAACGGCACGCAGGACTTCAGCGCGCAGATCGCGGCCTTCAAGCGCGACAACGTCGAGATCGTCACCGGCGTGGTGATCCCGCCCGATGCCAAGACCTTTCTCACGCAGGCGCGGCAGCAGGGCTTCAAGCCCAAGGTGATCACACTCGGCAAGGCGCTGCTGTTCCCGGGCGCGATCGAGGCGCTGGGCGACCTGGGCGACGGCCTGTCGACCGAGGTGTGGTGGAGTCCCTCGCATCCGTTCACGTCCAGCCTCACGCAGCAAAGCGCAAAGGCGCTGGCCGAGGCCTACGAGGCCGGTGCGAAGAAGCAGTGGACGCAGCCCATCGGCTTCGCGCATGCGCTGTTCGAAGTGGCGGCGAACGCGCTGTCGCGTGCCAAGTCGCTGAAGGCCGGCGACGTACGCGATGCGGTCGCATCGACTTCCATCGATTCCGTGGTCGGCCCGGTGAAGTGGGGCGGGCCGGGCCCGCTCAAGAACGTCAGCAAGACGCCGCTGGTGCTCGGCCAGTGGGGCAAGGGCAAGAAATACAAGGTCGAGCTCAGCATCGTGAACAACGAAGCGGCCAAGGGCATTCCGGCCGGCGGCACGCTGCGGCTGCTCTGAAGAACGCCATGGCGCTGCTGGCATTGCATGCGGTGAGCAAGTCGTACGGTGCGCTGCGGGTCACCGACGACATCTCGCTCGAAGTGGCCGAGGGCGAGACGCTCGGCATCCTCGGGCCCAACGGGGCGGGGAAGACCACGCTGTTCAACCTGATCTCGGGCGACGCGCGCGTCGATGCGGGGCGCGTGGAGTACGCGGGGCGCGACGTGACGCGGCTCAAGCCGCACCAGCGCTGCCATGCGGGCATCGGGCGCAGCTACCAGGTGCCGCAGCCCTTCGGGAACATGAGCGTGTTCGAGAACCTGGTGACCGCGGCCTGCTTCGGCGGGCAGCAGACCGAGCGCGAGGCGTGGCGTACGGCGCACGAGGTGCTCGCGCAGACGGGGCTGATGCCGCATGCGAACAAGCCGGCCGGCGGGCTCACGCTGCTCGACCGCAAGCGGCTGGAGCTTGCGCGCGCGCTTGCGACGAAGCCGCGCCTGCTGCTGCTCGACGAGATCGCGGGCGGCCTGACGGAGCCCGAGGCCGCGGTGCTGGTGGCGGAACTGAGGCGCATCAAGGCGCGGGGCGTGACCATGATCTGGATCGAGCATGTGGTGCATGCGCTGCTGTCGCTCGCGGACCGGCTGTTCGTCATCAACTTCGGACAGAAGCTGGCGGAGGGGGCGCCGCTCGCGGTGATGAACGATGCCGAGGTGCGCCGGGTTTACATGGGGATGGAAGCATGAGCGCGTTTTCTTGTATTGCTCCTTCCCCTTGCGGGGGAAGGCCGGGATGGGGGCACGACGGCGCCACCACTCCAAGGCCGCTTGCCCCCACCCCAGCCCTCCCCCGCAAGGGGAGGGAGCAAAGATCATGAACGCCCTGCTCGAAACCCACGGCCTCCAGGCCTTCTACCGCGACGCCCAGGCTCTCTTCGGCATCGACTTCACGCTGGCCGCCGGCGAGCTCGTCGCCATCATCGGTGCCAACGGCGCCGGCAAATCCACCTTCCTCAAGAGCCTCGCCGGCCTCGTCCGCGTCCCGCGAGAAACCATCCGCTTCAAGGGCGAACCCATCGGCGGGCTTCCCCCCGGCGGGATCGTCCGGCGTGGCCTCGCGATGGTCCCCGAAGGCCGGCGCCTCTTCCCGAGCCTGAGCGTCGAGGAGAACCTGCGCATGGGCGCCACCGCGGCCCGCAAGGGTCCGTGGAACCTGCAGCGCCTGTACGCCCTGTTCCCCATCCTCGCCGAGAAGCGCCACGCGCCCGGCACCTCGCTGTCCGGCGGACAGCAGCAGATGGTGGCGCTCGGCCGCGCGCTCATGAGCAATCCCGAAGTGCTGCTGTGCGACGAACTCTCGCTCGGCCTCGCGCCCATCGTCATCCGCGAGATCTATGCGGCCATGCCCGCCATCACGGGCGAGGGCATGACCGTCGTCATCGTCGAGCAGGACGTGACGATGGCGCGGCAGGTCTCGCAGCGCATCTACTGCTTCCAGGAAGGCCGCGTGTCGCTCGAAGGAAAGTCGGGCGAACTCACGCGCGAGCAGATCTCGCAGGCCTACTTCGGCATCGAGGCCGCCCATGCTTGAGACCGTCATCCAGGGCGTGCTGCTCGGCGGCCTCTACACGCTGTTCGCGCTCGGCCAGTCGCTGATGTTCGGCGTCATGCGGCTCACCAACACGGCGCAGGGCGACTTCATCATCCTTGGCGCCTTCGCCGTCATTGCGGGCGTGTCGGTGGCGGGCGATGCCACGCCGGGGCTCGTTGCCATGGTCGCGCTCGGGGTGCTGCCGGTGGCCTTCGTGTTCGGCTACGCGCTGCAGCGCTACGTGCTCAACGGCACGCTCGGCAAAGACCCGCTGCCCTCGCTCGTCGTCACCTTCGGCTTGTCGATCGTCATCCAGAACCTGCTGCTCGAACTGTTCTCGGCCGACCCGCGCGCCATCGAGACCGGCGGGCTCAGCACGCAGGGCGTGGCGCTGGGCGACACGCTCTCGCTCGGCGTGCTGCCGCTCGTCGTGCTGGCCGTCGCGCTGGTTGCAACGGCCGCGCTGCAATGGCTCTTCGCGCGCACGGCGCTGGGCCGCTCGTTCCGCGCCGTGTCCGACGACCGCGAGATCGCCGAGCTCATGGGCCTGGACGCGAAGAAGGTCTATGCCTTCGCGACCGCCATTGCCTTCGTGCTGATCGCCATCGCCGGTGCGCTGCAGGGCATGCGCACCACGGTGTCGCCGTCGGACGGTCCGCTGCTGCTGCTGTTCGCCTTCGAGGCCGTGATCATCGGCGGCATGGGCTCGTTCTGGGGCACGCTGGCCGGCGCGATGATCCTGGGCATCACGCAGCAGATCGGCTTCCGGCTCGATCCGGGCTGGGGCATCTGGGCCGGGCACATCGTGTTCCTGGTCGTGCTGGTGCTGCGGCCGCAGGGCCTTTTTCCGAAGACACGTGGATGAAGCCGATGACGAACATGCCCCCACCCCTCATCGCCGTCGAGCGCGCCACCGCCGCGAGCCGCGCCGCGCTCGCCGCCGGCACCGCGCTCGTGCTGATCGCCGCCAGCCTGCCTTTGTGGGGCGAGCCGAGCTGGATGCGCGAGTTCGTCGAGATCGCCTGCTACTTCATCTTCGCGATGATGTGGAACCTGCTCGCCGGCTACGGCGGCATGGTGAGCATCGGGCAGCAGGCCTTCTTCGGCTTCGGCGGCTACGTCATGCTGATGCTCGGCAACTTCGCGGACGTCAACCCCTTCGTGGCGGTGCCGCTGGGCGCGCTCGCGGCAGGGCTCATCGCCGTGCCCGTGTCCTTCGTCGCGTTCCGATTGTCGGGCGGCTACTTCGCCATCGGCACCTGGGTGATCGCCGAGGTGTTCCGCCTGAGCTTCGCCAACGTGTCGGCGGTGGGCGGCGGCTCGGGCACCACGCTCACGGCGCTGCGCGGCATCGAGCGCGCCACGCGCGAAAGAACCACCTACTGGATGGCGCTGGCCTGCGTGGTCGCGGCCGTTGCGCTGGTCTACCTGTTCCTGCGCAGCAAGCGCGGGCTCGCGCTGTTGGCCATCCGCGACAACGAGGTGGCCGCAGAGTCGCAGGGCGTTCCGGTGGCGCGCATGAAGCTCGCGGTGTATGTGGTGGCGGCCTTCGGTGCGGGACTCGCGGGCGCGCTCTACTTCGTCGGCAACCTGCGCATCAGCCCCGACGCGGCCTTCAGCGTCAACTGGACGGCGTTCGCGATCTTCATGGTGGTGATCGGCGGCATCGGCCGCATCGAGGGGCCGCTGGTGGGCGCGCTGGTCTTCTGGGCCTTGAACAAGTTCCTCAGCGACTACGGCACGTGGTACCTGCTCGGGCTCGGGCTGCTGGCCATCTGTGTGACGCTCTTCTTCAAGCAGGGGCTGTGGGGCTGGGCGCAGCAGCGCTGGGCCTGGTCCCTGTTCCCGACGCAGCGGCGGCTCCTGCCGCCCGCGCCTTCTTTTTCTTCTTCCGACCTGGAGCGGGGCTTCCATGCGAAACATCGATGAACACACCATCACCGCCGCCGTGCTCGAACGCATGGCCGGCTGCGAGGACGCGCGCCTGAAGGAAGTGATGTCGGCGCTCGTGCGCCACCTGCACGACTTCGCGCGCGAAGTGAAGCTGACCGAGGCCGAATGGAGCGCCGGCATCGAGTTCCTGACCGCCACGGGCCAGAAGTGCGACGCGCAGCGGCAGGAGTTCATCCTGCTGTCGGACACGCTGGGCCTGTCGATGCTGACCGTGGCGATGAACCACGCGAAGAGCCCTCAGGCCACCGAGGCCACCGTGTTCGGCCCCTTCCACGTGGCGGGCGCGCCGCAGCTGCCGCTGGGCAGCGACATCTCGGGTGGCGCGGTGGGCGAGCCGCTGTTCGTGCAAGCCACGGTGCGCGGACCCGGCGGCGAGCCGGTCGCCGACGCGGTGGTCGATGTCTGGGAGGCCGACGCCGAAGGCTTCTACGACGTGCAGCGGCCCGGCGCGCAGCCGCAGGGGCGGGCGGTCCTGCGCACCAACGCCGAGGGCCGGCTGTGGTTTCGCGGTGTGGCGCCGGTGGCCTACCCGATTCCCACCGATGGACCGGTCGGCGCGATGCTGCGCGCAACGCGGCGGCATCCATGGCGCCCCGCGCATGTGCACTTCATGATCCAGGCGCCGGGCTACGAGACGCTGATCACGCACGTCTTCCGCGAGGGCGATCCCTACCTCGACAGCGATGCGGTGTTCGGCGTGCGCAGTTCGCTGATCGGCGATTTCGCGCAGCACGCCGCAGGGCGCGCGCCCGACGGGAGTGTGCAGGAAGCGCCGTTCCACACGCTGGAGTTCGCGTTCGTGCTCGAGCCTGCGGGGGTGTGACGACCCGAGGCGCATCCTTCAGCGCGGTCGCGGGCGACTGCACTCAGCTTACTGATCAGTCGGTGCCTCATCTTCGTCGCGCGGACCAGGCTCATCGACCGAAAGCACGGCCCGCACCTTCTCTTCGATGGCCAGGTAGGCTGCTTCAGATACCTCCTCCGCGTAGCGCCTGCGCTTGTTCTTCGAGATCGTTCCGCCGTTGGTCAGCGCGATCGATACCAGCGTCGCGAGCGTTGAACCGCGTAGATCGAAGCGCTCATCGATCTCTCTGCGCACTGCATCGAAGTGCAGGATGAAGTTGCTCTCGTTGCGCAGTTCAACCTCCAGGGCCTCTTTCGCCATGCGCAGCCCAAATTCGACGCATGCGGTGGCATCCCAGTATCGAAAGATCTTGTCGTCGGCCCCGAAGCTGAATGCGTAGTCGCCCTCGCCGATCGCGCGCACGCGCACAAGGTCCCGGGCAGGTCGCGAGAAATCGCGGAGCACCTGCAGGTACTGCGCCTCGTGGTGCTTCATCGCGATCGACACCGGCAGCAGCATGCCTTCGCCCAATTGGCCCGACTGGCAAAGGACCTTGTGAAACAGGAATCGCGAGAGTCGGCCATTGCCGTCCATGAACGGGTGGATAAAGACGAAGCCGAAGGAGGCGATGCTCGCGGCCATCACCGGATCCAATCGGCCGGAAATGCGGTTGACGAAGGTCGTCCAGCCCTCCATCAGCGCAGGCACGTCCTCAGGCGCCGGCGGCACGTAGGTCACGCCGAGGGCGCCCTGATTGCCGTCGCTCAGCCAGTTCTGTTCGGTCCGATACTGAACGGCCTGGTTGTACGGGTTCGACACGATCGAGTTCTGCAAGTCCACCAGGTACTGCTCGTCGACCTGGCGTGGCTCGTGGGCCTGTTTGAGCAGCCGCACGAAGGTGCGCCGCTTGTCTTCCGAGGGCGCTTCTCGTTCGATCGCGTAGCTGTCCTGCGTCTCGTGCAAATAGGCCCAGTTCAAAGTGCGGTCCAGCAATTCCCGATCCAATCCTTGGACGAACTCGCGCGCGGCCTCCAGCACCTTGGAGCTGACCAAGTCCATGATCACCTGGGTGCGCTCGACAGTGGCGCAGTAGTCCCAAGTTCCCAGACCGTTGAAGTTCACGCGCCAGCGCGAATCTCGCTGTGCGGGTCCCACGAAGTACTTGCTCGAGTCGAAAAGGTCGATGTAGCCCCCGGCCACCGGTGGATCCTGCATGACCGGACGGCCCGTGAAATGCTCCCAAACACAGCAGAGCATCCGCACGTATTGCCCGTTGGGCGTCTGCCTCACCGCCTCACCAAGTTGTTCGGCGGACAAATGCTTTGCTGCCGCGGCGAGCAACGGCAAATTGACGCCTTCGTGCTTGAGCGCGAAGAGCAGGTGTCCGAGAAGATCGTCTTCGCGGGCCGGCGCGCTGGCCGCAGGCACGGACAAGCCGTTTGCCGTGGGGAGGATCCGCGTGACAGGACGGATCATGGCCGGACGGCGTATCTCGAAGACTGGCAGGTCCAGTCTGCGTCGAACAAGTTCATAGCCGACCAGCGCCATGGATTTCTTTAATCGTTACAGGATTTGTTTCATTTTAGGCGTCTTGGTTGGTTTTTTATTCAGATCATGCAATCCATGGTCCACCCGAGGGCCGGGCAAGGCGGTCAAGGCAAGGCGTGAGCCTGGAGTGCTCGCCATTGGCGACGGGCGTTCCCCATCGCCTCAGCTGCTCTCCCGCACCACCAACTCGAACCCCAGGTCCACCGTGCGTTCGGCCACGGTCTCGGCGCGCATCAGCGCGAGCAGCATGCCGGCCGCGCGCTCGCCCATTTCCTTTCGCGGCGTGCGCACGGTGGTCAGCGGCGGCAGCATCTGGTCGCTGCCGCCCAGGTCGTTGAAGCCGGCGATCGCCACGCGCTGCGGCACGGGCACGCCGCTGCGCAGCGCGGCGAGCAGCGCGCCCTGGGCGAGGTCGTCGTTGCAGTAGAAGATGGCATCCACGTCCGGATGGCGCGCGAGCAGGTCCTCGAACTGGCGGCCGCCCAGCGCCATGGAGGTCGGGCCCGGCACCAGCAGTTCGAGCGCCGGGTCGTGGCAGCCGGCCTCGCGCAGCGCCTCGCGGTAGCCCTCCAGGCGCAGCAGCACGCGCGGGTCGAGCTGGCCGGCGGCATAGGCAATGCGCCGGCGGCCGCGCTGCAGCAGGTGCCGGGTGATGGCGCGGCCCGCGTCCCGCTGCGAAAACCCCACGCTGTGGACGCCGGGCGCGGCCGAGGTTTCCATCATGTACACGCAGGGCGCATGGCTGCGCTCGAGCATCTGCGCGGCCGCGGCGCTGCGGTCGAAGCCCGTCAGCAGCAGGCCCGCCGGGCGCTGCGAGAGGTGGCTGCGCAGCAGCGCCTCTTCCTGCGCGGGGTCGTAGTGAGTCACGCCGATGAGCGACTGGTAGCCGTGCGGCGCGAGCGCGTCCTGCACCGCCTCGAGCAGTTCCACGAAGAGCTGGTTGGTCAGCGAGGGGATCAGCACCGCCACGTGGGAGCTGCGCGCCGAAGCCAGCGCGCGCGCCGCCACGTTGGGCACGTAGCCCAGCTGGTCGACCGCCGCCTGCACGCGGGCCTTCAGCTCGGGCGCCACGTTGCGCGCGCCGCGCAGCGCGCGCGACACGGTGATCGGGCTCACGCCCGAGACGCGGGCCACGTCGTCCAGCGTGACGTGGCTCGAGGAACGGGGTCGGGGGCGGTCGGGGGCGTCGGCCATGGATCGAAGTTCTAAGGGTTAATACCAAGCTGGAATTGGATAGCGCTGTCCTAGGATAGCGCTGTCCCAGCCGTGGGTGCTCCGTAAAAACCCGAGACACCCCAGCGCTGGCTTTTTTTGGATTGTGCGGGATAGCGCTATCCCTGGCACCACCGGCCGCCCGTGGCGCGGCCGGATTCAGGAGACATACACATGTTCGGAATGAGCAAAGAGGTATTCCTGCTCGTCGACGCCCTGGTGGCGATCCTCGGGCTGATCCTTCTGATCACGCGCTGGCGCGTGCACCCCTTCATCGCGCTGACGCTGGCCGCGGGCTTCCTGGGCCTGACCTCGGGCATGCCGGTGGACCTGGTGATGAAGTCCTTCCAGGAGGGCTTCGGCGGCGTGCTGGGCTTCGTGGGCATCGTGCTGGGCCTGGGCACCATGCTGGGCAAGATGATGGCCGAATCGGGCGGCGCCGACCGCATCGCGCGCACGCTGATCGACGCCTTCGGCCGCGAGCGCGTGCACTGGGCGATGATGTTCGCGGCCTTCCTGGTGGGCATTCCGCTGTTCTTCGAGATCGGCTTCGTGCTGCTGATCCCGCTGGTGTTCATCGTGGCGCGGCGCACCGGCGTCTCGCTGATCCGCATCGGCATTCCGCTGCTGGCCGGCCTGTCGGTGGTGCACGGCCTGGTGCCGCCGCATCCGGGGCCGCTGCTGGCCATCGGCGTGTTCGGCGCCGACATCGGCAAGACCATCTTCTACGGCCTCATCGTCGGCCTGCCCACCGCGATGATCGCGGGGCCGATCTTCGGCAAGTTCATTTCCAAGTACGTGCCGGGCGAAGCCTCGCCCGAGCTGATGGAACAGCTGGCGCACGAACCCGAGGCGCGCGAGCTGCCCGGCTTCGGCATCACGCTGCTCACGGTGCTGCTGCCGGTGGGGCTGATGCTGCTGAAGACCTTCGCCGACGTGGCGCTCGACGACAAGAACGCGGTGCGCCACTGGATGGACTTCATCGGCCACCCGATCACCGCGCTGCTGGCAGCGCTGCTGCTGTCGCTCTACACCTTCGGCACTGCGCGCGGCTTCACTGCCAGGCAGATCATGAAGTTCGTCGACGACAGCCTGGCGCCCACCGCGGCCATCGTGCTGATCATCGGCGCGGGCGGCGGCTTCAAGCAGATGCTGGTGGCGAGCGGCGTGGGCAACGCGATCGGGCAGATGGCGCTGCATGCGCAGGTCTCGCCGATCCTGCTCGCCTGGCTGGTGGCGGGGCTGATCCGCATCGCCACCGGCTCGGCCACGGTTGCCACCATCACGGGCGCGGGCATCGTCGCGCCGCTTGCCACCATGGTGCCGGGCGTGAACCGCGAGCTGCTGGTGCTGGCCACGGGCGCGGGTTCGCTGATCCTCTCGCACGTCAACGACGCGGGCTTCTGGCTGGTCAAGCAATACTTCAACATGACGGTGGCCGAGACCTTCAAGACCTGGACCGTGATGGAAACGCTGATCTCGGTCGTGGCCATCGTGTTCATCATGCTGCTCGGCATGGTCGTGTAAGCCAAGGAGACAAGCATGGGCCGCATCGTCATCGGGGTCGACATCGGAACCACCAGCACCAAGGCGGTGGCCTTCACGCCGGCCGGGCGCGTGCTGGCGCACGACGCGGTCGAGTACCCGCTGCTGCAGCCCGAGGCCGCGGCCGCCGAGCAGGACCCGGAGCAGATCTTCCAGGCCGTGCTCGCGGCCATCGCCGGCTGCGTGAAGCAGAGCAAGGCCACGCCCGCCGACGTGCTCGCGGTGTCTTTCAGCGCGGCGATGCACAGCCTGATCCTGGTCGATGCCGCGGGCGCGCCGCTCACGCGCAGCATCACCTGGGCCGACCACCGTGCCTCGGCCTGGGCCGTGCGCATCCGCGACGAGTGGGACGGCCTGGCAATCTACCGCCGCACCGGCACGCCGATCCATCCGATGTCGCCGCTGGCCAAGCTGGTGTGGCTGCGCCACGAGCGCGCCGAGCTCTTCGCACGCGCCGCGCGCTTCGTCGGCATCAAGGAGTACGTGTTCTTCCGGCTCTTCGGCCAGTGGCAGGTCGACCATTCGATCGCCTCGGCCACGGGCCTGTTCGACATCGAGCGGCTCGACTGGGACGAAGGTGCGCTTGCGCTCGCCGGCGTGCGCGCCGAGCAGCTGCCGCGCCCGGTGCCGACTACCTGGCACATCGAGGGCCTGGCGGCGGACACCGCGGCGCAGCTGGGCCTGGCGCGCGACACGCCGTTCGTGATCGGCGCCAACGACGGCGTGCTCTCCAATCTTGGCGTGAACGCGATGGCGCCCGGCGAAGTGGCCGTGACCATCGGCACCAGCGGCGCGATGCGCACCGTGGTCGACCATCCGATGACCGATCCCGAGGGCCGCACCTTCTGCTATGCACTGGCCGAGCGGCGCTGGGTGGTGGGCGGACCGGTGAACAACGGCGGCATCATCCTGCGCTGGGTGCGCGACGAGTTCGCCTCGGCCGAGGCCGAGACCGCCAAGCGCCTGGGCATCGACACCTACGAGGTGCTCACGCGCATCGCCGAGCGCGTCTCCGCGGGCTCCGAAGGGCTGGTGTTCCACCCCTTCCTCACCGGCGAACGCGCGCCCTACTGGAACGCCGACCTGCGCGGCTCCTTCTTCGGGCTGGGCATCCACCACCGCAAGGAGCACATGATCCGCGCGGTGCTCGAGGGCGTGATCTTCAACCTGCACAGCATCCTGCCGGCGGTCGAGTCGATCGCGGGCCCGAGCGCCCGCATCAAGGCCACCGGCGGCTTCGCGCGCTCGGGCATGTGGCGCCAGATGATGGCCGACGTGTTCGACCGCGAAGTGGTGGTGCCTGAAAGCTTCGAGAGCTCCTGCCTCGGCGCCGCGGTGCTCGGGCTCTATGCGCTGGGCCATGTCGATTCGCTCGACGTGGTCGCGGGCATGGTCGGTGCGACCCACCGCCACACGCCCAACGCCAAGAACGTTGCGCTCTATCGGCAGCTGCTGCCGGTGTTCCTCTCGCTGCCGCACAAGCTTGGCGAGGAATACCGGCTGCTTGCCGCGTTCCAGCAGCAGACGGCGGTGCCGCCGCCGGTGCGCAAAAGCTGACGGCGCGCTTCGCTGCGGCCCCTTTCTGGAGACCTGGCTTTGCTGAACACCACGCCGCAGGCCTTTGCTTCCCAGCAGGCCTTTGCCTCCCAGCAGGCCCTTGCCTCCCCGCAGGTGTTCGATGCCTGCGCCACGGTCCACTGCGAAGGCGCCTCTGCACCTTCGCCGCGAGAGAGCCATCCGCGCTGCCTGCATGAACACGAGCTGCACCTGATCGGCGCACGGCCCGCGCGCCTTCGCATCGGCGCGGGCGCGGACCAGGAGACGCACAGCTTCGCACCCGGCACCGTCGTGCTGCTCGGTCCGCGGCTGCCGCACAGCCTCGCGTTCGAGCACCGCGCGCCGCCGGGTGGCGGCAGCGCAGGCGAACTGGTGCTGCGCTTCAGCGACGAGCTGCTGCGCCGCGGCATGGCGCTTTTTCCGGAGCTAGGCGATGCCGGCCCGCTGCTGGCGCGCGCGCGCCAGGGCGTGCAGTTCGTCGGCCTGGGCGCGGACACGCTCGCGCGCCTGCGCCGCATCGAGACGCTGCGCGGGCTTGCGCGTTTTTCCGAGTTCATCGCGCTGCTGAACGAGCTCGCGCAGTGGCGCGACTACCGCCTGCTTGCCGATGTCTTCCTGGCCGATGCAGGCTTCGACGAGGACGGCCGCGCGCTGCGCATCCACAAGGCGATCGACTACATCCGCGACAACTACGCCGAGGCGCTGTCGCTGGCCGAGGTCGGCGCGATCGCGGGCATGCGCGAGAACGCGTTCTCGCGCAGCTTCCGCCGCGCCACCGGCCAGACCTTCACCGACTTCGTCAACGGCCTGCGCGTGGCCAGGGCCTGCCGCCTGCTGGCCTCGACGCGCCAGCAGGTGAGCAGCATCTGCTACGAGGTGGGGTTCAACAACATCTCGAATTTCAACCGGCACTTCCGCCGGATCCAGGGCATGACGCCGGGCGAATTCCGCGGCCGCCGGATGTGAACGCTGGCCGGGCTGGCGCCGGCAGAGTTCTCTCGAATTCCACGCAATGGAAATGTGGGGATGCGCGGCAGAGCCTGCATCCCTAAGCTTGGACCCGTCGATGAGAAGAGCCGCAGCGCCGCCCTCGATGCCTGCTTTCTCACATTCCCTTTCGACGGAGACAAACGATGCTGAACCCCATGACGCTGGCGCGCGCCAGGCATGCCATCCTTTTTTCGCTGGCCTGCGCGATCGGCGGCCTGGCCGCGGTGCCGGCGCGCGCGGCCTTTCCCGACAAGCCGATCAAGCTCGTGGTGCCGTTCGCACCCGGCGGCGGCACCGACCTCGTGGCCCGGACCATGGCTATCGCGATGGGGCAGGAACTGGGGCAGCCCGTGATCATCGACAACAAGCCCGGCGCGGGCACGATCATCGGCACGGACGCCGTGGCCAAGAGCGCCCCCGATGGCTACACGATGGTGATGGCCACGGTGGCGCACGTCGTGAACCCGAGCCTGCAGCCCAAGCTCCCGTACAACCATGACAAGGCCTTTGCGCCGGTCATGCTGGTGGGCATTTCGCCGAACGTGCTGGTGGTTCGCGCGGACAGCCCGCTCAAGTCGGTGAAGGACCTGATCGATGCGGCCAGGGCCCAGCCGGGCAAGCTGTCCTTCGCGTCGCAGGGCGCGGGCACCTCGGCCCACCTGGCCGGCGAGCTCTTCAAGAACCTGACCAAGACCGACATCACGCACATCCCCTACCGCGGTGCCGGCCCCGCCATCACCGACCTGCTGGGCGGACAGGTCGACGTGATGTTCGCGACCGCTGCGGCGGTGGGCAGCTTCGTCGAAAGCGGCAAGCTGCGCGCGCTGGCCGTGACGACCGCCACGCGCTCCACGGCCCACGCGCTCGCGAAGGTGCCGACGATCGCGGAGAGCGGCGTGCCGGGCTACGTTGCCGACAGCTGGTATGGCCTGTACGCGCCCGCCGGCACCCCGGCCGAGGTGATCGCGCGCCTGAATGCCGCAGCGAAGAAAGCGGTGCAGACGGAGGCCTTCCGCAAGCGGGTGGAGTCCGAGGGCCTCGTCATCCACGGCGGCTCGCCGCAGGACTTCGACAAGTACGCCAAGGGCGAGGAAGCGCGCTGGCGCAAGGTGGTCAAGGAAAACAACATCACGGCCGAATGAACGGAGAAATCGAATGAACAGCAGCAGCCTGATCCAACTGGAAGCCGCGAACGGCATCGCCACCCTGTGGCTGAACCGCCCCGAAAAGCGCAACGCGATGAGCGACGACATGCGCACCGAATTCATCGCCGCGCTGGAGCATGTGGCCAACGACAAGGCGATCCGCGCCCTGGTGCTCACCGGCCGCGGCAAGGGCTTCTGCGCCGGCGGCGATGTCGCCGGCATGGAGCGGCGGATGCAGGCGCCCGCGGGCGAGGTCGGCTTCAACGGCTGGAGCCGCCAGCAGCGCGTGCACCACACCCAGTCGCTGCTGCACACCATGCCCAAGCCGACGATCGCTGCCGTCAACGGCGCCGCCTCGGGCCTGGGGGCCGACACGGCGCTGGCCTGCGACTTCATCATCGCGTCGGATGCGGCGAGCTTCACCTGGTCCTACATCCATCGCGGCATCGTGCCCGATGGCGGCGGCATGTACTTCCTGCCGCGCCGGGTCGGGCTCTCCAAAGCCAAGGAGCTGATCTTCAGCGGCCGCAAGGTCGAGCTCGAAGAGGCGCTGCGCCTGGGCATCGCCGATCGCCAGTCGGATGCCCAGAGCCTGGTGGCCGATGCGCAGCGCTGGGCGGCCGAGATGAGCCAGGGTTCGGCCACCGCATTGGCGCTTGGCAAGACGATCCTCAACCAGAGCTTCGAGCTGTCCGCGCACCAGGTGTTCGCGCAGGGCAGCCAGGCGCAGGGCATCTGCTACACCAGCACCGAGCATCGCGAGTCGGTGATGGCCTTCCTGGCCAAGAGCAGCGCGAAGAACGGGACGACGAAATGACCGAACTGAACGCCATCGCCAGGCTGCTCAAGCCGCGCAGCGTCGCCGTGATCGGCGCCTCGGCCGATGCGGCCAAGACGGCCGGCCGGCCCGTGGCCTACTTGCGCAAGCACGGATTCACGGGCGAGATCTATCCGGTCAATCCGCGTGTCGATGCCATCGGCGGCCTGGCCTGCTATCCGGACATCGCCTCGATTCCCGGCACGCCCGACGTGGGCATCGTGCTGCTGGGCGCCGAGCGCGCGCACCAGGCCGTGCGCGAACTCGCGGCCAAGGGAACCGCCGCGGCGATCGTGCTTGCCAGCGGCTACACCGAAACCGGCGAGGAAGGCGCGCGCCGCCAGCAGCAGCTCATCGAGGCGGCCGGTGGCATGCGGATCCTCGGCCCCAACACGATCGGGCTCGTCAACCTGAGCGACAACATCGTGCTCTCCGCCAGCGGCGCACTCGAGATGGAGCATTTTCCGGTCGGCGGGACCGGCGTGGTCTCGCAGAGCGGGGGCATCCTCGGCGCGCTGCTCTCGCGCGCGGCGGCGCGCGGCATCGGCCTGTCGAAGCTGATCTCGACCAGCAACGAAGTGGACCTGGACCTGGCGGATTTCGTCGACCACCTGGCCGACGATGCCGACACCAAGGTCATCGCCCTCTATGTGGAGAGCGTGCGCAACCCGGAGAAGTTTCGTGCCGCTGCGCTGAAGGCCGCGCGCGCCGGAAAGCCGGTTGTCGCGTTCAAGATCGGCCGCTCCGAAGCGGGCGCGAAGGCCGCCGTGTCGCACACCGGTGCACTCGCGGGCGCCGACCGCATGTACGACGCGCTGTTCAGGCAGGTCGGCGTGATCCGCGCGCAGACCTTCGGCGACCTGCTCGACATTCCCGTCGCGTTGGCCACGGGCCGCAAGCTGCGCGGCAGGCGCGTGGCCATCCTGACCTCGACCGGCGGCGCGGGAACGCTGGTGTCGGACGACCTGGGCATGCAGGGCTTCGAGACGCCGGCGCCGGATGCTGCAACGGCGCAGGCCTTGCGCGCGCTGCAAAGCGGCGATCACGCGGTGCTCGACCGCAACCCCATCGACGTGACGCTGGCCGGCCTGCAGCCGGACCTGCTGCGCGGCGCCATCGACATCCTGCTCGAAAGCCCCAGCTACGACGCGCTGGCGATCATCGTCGGCTCGTCCAGCCTGGCCATGCCGGAGCTGATGGCCGGCGCCATCCAGGATTGCCTGCCCCGCTCGGACAAGCCCGCGATCGCCTACGTGAGCCCGCATGCGCCCGAAGTCGCGGCGCTGCTCACGCAGCGCGGTGTGCCGGCCTTTGCCGCGGCCGAGAGCTGCACCAGTGCGCTCGCCGCCATGCTGAATGCCGGCAGCTGGCAGGAGCCCAAGCCGTCCAGCGCGCCCGCCGCCGCCGTGCTCATCGATGACCTGCCGGCCGGCTCCCTCGATGAAGCCCAGGCCAAGCAGCTGTTCACCCGCTTCGGCGTACCGTGCGCGCGCGAGATGGTGGTGGCCACGCCGGCCGAGGCCGAAGCCGCGGCGCGCGAACTGGGCGGGCGCATCGTGCTCAAGATCCTGTCGGCCGAGATCACGCACAAGAGCGATGTCGGCGGCGTCGCGGTGAACGTAACGCCCGAGGCGGTGGGCGCGCGCCTGCAGGCGATGGCCGCCGAAGTCGAGAGCAAGGCCGGCGTGCGGCCCCGGCGCTTCCTGGTGCAGGAAATGGTGGGCGGCGGCACCGAGCTGATCCTGGGCATGCACCGCGACCCGCTGGGCACCGCCATCCTGCTGGGCATGGGCGGCATCACCGCCGAGCTGTTCAAGGACACCACGATGCGGCTGCTGCCGCTCCAGGGCGGCCTGAGCCGCGAAGATGCACTCTCCATGGCGCGCGAGCTCAAGACCTGGCCGCTACTGGATGGCTTTCGCGGCCGTCCCAAGGCCGATGTGAAGGCGCTGGTCGATGCCATCGTCGCCTTCTCGGACATGGCGGCGCGGCTCGGCGAGCGTTTGCTCGAAGCCGAGATCAACCCGGTCTTCGTGCTGCCGGAAGGGCAGGGCGTGCGCGCGGCCGATGGCGTGGTCGTGCTGGCCGGTTGAGCGAGGCGAGGCAAGCCACCCCCCCCGGAGCCATCCAGATGTACGTCACACAAACATTCGCGCGCTACGCGGCCGACTTCCGGCGGCAGGATCTGCCGGCCGAGGTCCTCCATCACGCCAAGCGGGCCGTGATCGACTGGTACGCCTCGCTGTTCCCCGGCCTCGGCGCAGCACCGGTGCGCCAGCTCGAGGCCGCCCTGAACGAGGACCTGGACCGCGGACGCGCCTTTCTCGTCGGCGGTCGCCCGGCCACTGCGCGCGCCGCTGCGCTGATCAACGGCACGGCCGCCCATGCAGCGGAGGTGGACGACAGCTTTCGCGAAGCCATGTACCACCCGGGCGCAGCCACCATTGCCGCCGCGCTGGCCGCAAGCCATGACGCCGGCGCAAGCGGGCTGCAGTTCCTGCGCGGCGTGGTGCTGGGCTATGAAGTGTCGACGCGCATCGGCGTCGTGATGGGCCGCGCGCACTACCGGTTCTGGCACAGCACGGGCACGGTGGGCAGCTTCGGTGCCGCGGCCGCTGCAGGCGTTCTCATGGATCTGGACGAAACCGCCTTCGCGCATGCACTGGCCACGGCCGCTACCTTCACGGCCGGCCTGCAGCAGGCCTTCCGCATGGACTCCATGTCCAAGCCGCTGCATGCGGGCCGCGCGGCCGAGGCCGGCGTGCTCGCGGCCCAGCTCGCGCGCAACGGTGTCACAGGCTCGCTCGACGTGCTCGAAGGAGAGGCCGGGCTGGGCCGGGCCATGAGCGACGGGCCGGACTGGTCGCAGATCGGCGCGACGCTGGGGCGGGACTTCCACATCACCCGCCTGACGTTCAAGAACCACATCGGTTGCGGACATGCCTTCGCGGCCATTGACGGCGCGCTGGCGTTGAAGCGCCGGCATGGCATCGAGGCCGGCGAGATCGCGCATGTGCATGTGGCGACCTACCGCCCGGCGCTCGACATCGCCTGCTACACGCAGCCGGCCACCGCCAACGAAGCGCGCTTCAGCCTCGGCTACGTGGTGGCGACCGCGCTGGCGCATGGCAGCGTGCGGCTGGCGGCGTACGAACCGGCGCGGCTGCAGGACGTGGCCACGCGTTCATTGATGGAGCGCATCAGCGTTGCGGTGGACCCCGAGCTCGATGCCGCCTTTCCGGGCCGGCGCGCCGCGCGCGTGCTGATCATGATGCGCGACGGCCGCCGCTTCGAACACCTGCAGCCCAACCGCAAGGGCGATCCGGAAGAGCCGCTGAGCGATGCCGAGCTCGAGGACAAGTTCATGGAACTGTCCTCGCCCGTGATCGGCAGCGCACCGGCGCGGGCGCTCTTGCACCGGCTCTGGACGCTGGAGCGCAGCGCGGTGGCGCCGAGCTGAACTCCGGCGTTCGGCCGGCGGGCAGCCACCGAGGCCGCCACTCAGGAACTGCAGCTGTAGTTCGCAGCCAGCTTCGAAGCCTCCGCATCGTTGGCCGGGCCCGTGTAGCGCGGATATTGCGGGTACTGGCACAGCGGCCGGCTCAGCAGCACCGCCCCTTGCGCATCGCGCTTCTCCGCAAGCAGCGTGGCAGGTGCCGCGCTCTTGGTCACCCACTGGTCCAGGGCCGTCAGCAGGTCCGAGGTGTCGGCACCTGGTCCGCCGGCGCAGTGGTTCACGCCCGGTGCGACATAGAAGCGCGTCGATGCGTCTGCGGTTGCGGCGCCGATGGCGTTTCGCATGTTCCCGTAGTACTCGGTGGTCGACCGCACGCTGAGCGCGGAATCATTGCCGCCGTGCCACAGGATCAGCTTGCCGCCGCTGTTGATGAACGGGCGGATGTCGGCGTTGGTCGCGTCGTTGAGCGCGGCCATGGCGTAGAGCGCATTCTGGTTCTGGTCCCAGGGCGTGTAGGCCAGCGAGTCCACAGTCCGGTCGCGGGCCAGGTAGTTCTTGACCGTCGTGTCCTGGAACAGGAACTGCAGTGCCGACGTGACGCTGCCGTCGCCCGTGAGCCAGGTCCGCCAGGCGCCGGGATCGTCCTCGTTGCCCGTCAGGTTCCAGCCTGCGTTGCGGAAGGTGGGGCTGCCGGTGAATGCGGCCTCGGTGGTCCAGGACGTGACCACGTCGAGCTGCGCGTCCGAAAGGCAGGTGTCGCCCGTGTCGGTTCCGCCGGCGCAGCGCAGCGCGGCCACATTGGCGAGCGCCGGCGTGCAGGCGGCCTGGTTCGACACCACGCCATCGACAAGCCCGTCGAGCCCGTCGCAGGCATCCCGCACATGCTTGCTCAGGAGGGCCGTCTTCGCGGCGCTGAATGCACCGCCGGGCGCGGCCAGCGCCCTGGAGTTGCGGTTGAAGGCGCCCATGAACCCGACCCAGTTGTAGGCCGGTGCGCGCGCGATCACGCCGTCGAAGAGGTTGGGTGCGCGCTGCACCGCCATCAAGGCCTCGCGGCCACCGTTCGAGCAGCCTTCGAAGTACGACTTGGCCGGCAGGGCGCCATAGGCCGCCGCGAGGGTCTCGGTGGCGGTCGACATCACGGTGGGCACCGAGAGGCTGCCGAACAGCTGCGCGGCAAAGGTGTCGGTCAATGCGAAGTCCGCACTCAGTACATTGCCCTGGTGCCCCGAGTCGCTTGCGACCACGGCATAGCCCAGGCCCAGCGCCGGCACCGAGGGCGGCGTGATGGCGCCGTTGTAGCCGCCGCCGCCCTGGTAGTAGAGCTTGCCGTTCCATGCCTCGGGCAGGGAGATCTGGAAGTTCAGCGCCGGCGCGATCGTGCCGGTGACCTTGCAGTAGACGGGCGCGCCCGCGGCCGCGTCCTGCATGGCGGCCGTGAGCGCGGCGCCGGCCACGGTTTTTCCGTTCAGCTCGCCGCAGGCCTTCTGGGCCGTGACGGCCGGTGCGGGTGGCGGGCTGGCGGGCTGCGCCGCAGGCGGGACCGGAAACAGCACGGGGACCGCGCCGCGGTGATCGGAGCCGCCGCCGCAAGCGGCCAGCATCGCTGCGCCTGCCGCCGCCGCGGCAACGGCGTGGAGCCTGGTGCGGGCCCGTGATTCCCTGGAGGAGGAGAAGAAGTGCATGTCTCGATTCCTTTGTCGGTTGTCAGCCTCTGCACCGCAACGACATGGAGCGATGCCTGCGTGATTCTGAAAGGCGAGACCTCGGGCAACTGTTCCGGGACGGACATTCGGGCCACTGATTTCTAAGGAGAAACCCTTCGGCTTCCCACGCTGCACCGCAGGCGGCTCAGGGATACCTGGCAAGCGCCTGCCGGTCCATCACCGTGATGTAGCCGTAGCCCCGCCGGATGAGGCCGGCGGTTTCCAGTTCGGTCAGCGCGGCGTTGACGCGCTGGCGCGAGATGCCGACGAGCGAACCGATCTCTTCCTGGTTGATCCGCAGCGTGGAGTCGGTGTTCGGATAGAGCACCGGATGGAAGAGGCTGGAGATTCCCCGCGCCACGCGCGACGTCGGTTCGAGCAGCCGGTCGAACTTGACCATGGCGATGAACTGCCCGAGCCGCTCGTTCAGATGGGAGAGCATGAAGTGGTTGAACGGAATGCTTCGATCGAGCAGCCAGGAGAACGTGGCCCTCGGCAGATGCACGGTGACGGTCGGCCGCGTCGCCATGACCTCGTACTTGCGCTGCTCGGGCTTCAGCAGCGAGCCCTCGCCGATCCACCCGCTCGACGCAACCCCGGTGAACATGATCAGGCGGCCGTCCACCGTGGTGTCCTGCACACGCAAGAAACCTTCGAGCACGCCGATCCAGCTGTCGGCGGTCTCGTCGCGCCGGCACACATAGGAGTGCGCTTCATGGTGGCGGATGTACAAGGCCTCGAAGGCCTTGGTTCGCTCGGCCTGCGTCAATGCGCGCGGCCAGATGCAGCGCTCGAAGAAGGCGTGGAGATCCTTGAGGGGCAGCATGCGTCACCACCGGGCGGGGCGGGGGCGCTCGGCGCGGGCGAAGAACAAACCGGATCGAACGCGCATCACGAGCATTGCGAATTTCCTTGGGCTGGCGAATCCTATGGCACACCGGCCCGTGGAGTTTGTAGTGCGGACGACATTTGCGTTCCCGCATCGTCGGGACAAACCCGGGGGCGCGGAGCCGGAACGCTGGGGCTCGCTGGCCAAGGCGGTGGGCGCCAAGGCGGATTGAACCGGGGGCGCTGCTGCGCCCCGGCGGGTTCAGGCGCGCGCCGGTGCCGCGCGCTTGGCCAGTTCCAGCTTGGCAATCGCGTTGCGGTGCACTTCGTCGGGCCCGTCGACGATGCGCACCGTGCGCTGGTGCGCATAGGCCTCGGCCAGCCAGAAGTCCTGGCTCACGCCGGCGGCGCCGTGAGCCTGGATCGCCCAGTCGACCACCTTGCACGACATGTTGGGCGCCACCACCTTGATCATCGCGATCTCGGCGCGCGCTTCCTTGTTGCCCACGGTGTCCATCTTGTGGGCCGCATTGAGCGTGAGCAGGCGGGCCTGGTCGATCAGGCAGCGCGACTCGGCGATGCGCTCGTGCCAGATCGACTGCTCCGCGAGCGGACGGCCGAAGGCCACGCGGCTTCGGAGGCGATCGCACATCAGTTCGAGCGCACGCTCGGCGGCGCCGATGGAGCGCATGCAATGGTGGATGCGTCCCGGGCCGAGCCGCCCCTGCGCAATCTCGAAACCGCGCCCTTCGCCCAGCAGGATGTTCGATGCGGGAACGCGCACGTCTTCCAGCAGCACTTCCATGTGGCCGTGCGGTGCATCGTCGTAGCCGAACACCGAGAGATGGCGCAGCACCGTGATGCCTTTGGTGTCGCGCGGCACCAGCACCATCGACTGCTGCGCATGGCGCGGCGCATCGGGGTCGGTCTTGCCCATCACGATGAAGATCTTGCAGCGCGGGCTGCCCGCGCCCGAAGAGAACCACTTGCGGCCGTTGATCACGTACTCGTCGCCCTCGCGGCGGATCGTGCACTGGATGTTGGTGGCGTCCGACGAGGCAACGGCCGGCTCGGTCATCAGGAAGCCCGAGCGGATCTCGCCCGCGAGCAGCGGCGCGAGCCATTCGTCCTTCTGCGCCTCGGTGCCGTAGCGCTCGATGGTTTCCATGTTGCCGGTGTCGGGCGCCGAGCAGTTGAACACCTCACCCGACCAAGACACGCGGCCCATCACCTCGCACAGCGGCGCGTAGTCGAGATTGGAGATGGCCGGCACGTCGCGGTGCGGATGCGGCAGGAACATGTTCCAGAGGCCGGCCGCGCGCGCCACGGGCTTCAGCTCTTCGACGAGCGGCGACACCTGCCAGGCGTTGCCCTGGCGGCGGAAGGCGTCCATCTCGTGGTGGTAGCGCGCTTCGTTCGGATAGATGTGCTGGTCGAAGAACTTGTTGAGGCGTTCGAGCAGCTCGCGGGTTTTCGCGGAAGGTTCGGCAAACATGGGGAGCGTCCTTTCTTGGGTGGCGAGCAACCCGGCCAGACCGCTCGCATGCCGAAGATTTGAACATTGCAGGATGCGGGAGACCGTCCCGCAAGCGACGCGCCGGCCGCGCGCACGTCAGCTGTTCCGCAGGGGACACAGCGCAGCCCGTTGCTATCATCGGAAAACGCAGTCCCGAACGACCGGGACGTCGTGCCCAGCGAAGGAAACCCAGTGCGGCTCAAGCTGAGAACGAAGACAGCCTTGCTCATCACCTTGCTCGTGCTCGCCCTGGTGGGGGCGACGGGCTGGTGGCAGTACCGAAGCCTCTCCAGCGAATACGTCGGCCTGATGCGCGAGCAGCAACAGGCGCTCACCGACAGCGCCGCGGCGGACCTCGACTACAAGCTGGGCGTTCACCTGGCCGCGCTGTCGCGTGCGGCGCGCGAACTCGGCGCGGAAGGCTTTGCGGACCCGGCGGCGCAGCAGCGCTTTCTTGCGGACAAGGACCTGCGCGCGATGTTCGACAACGCCGCGCTGGCCACGCCGGACGGCGCCATCGTCGCGATCCATCCCGCCACGGCCCAGCCGCCGAACGTGGCCGACCGCGACTACTTCAAGCAGGTGCGCGACCGGCGCCAGCCCGCCATCTCGGCGCCGCTGCTCACCAAGGGCGGCCGGCAGCCCGCGGTGGTCATGGCCGTCCCCGTCGAGGCACCGGATGGGCGCCTGGCCGGCGTGCTGGGCGCGGCGCTGGACCTGCAGCGCGCCAACGTGCTCGGCGACCTGAGCCGCGCCACCATCGGCCGCGGCGGCCACTACGAGATCGTGACGCGCGGCGAGTCCCCGCGGATCGTCATGCACCCCGATGCGAAGCGGCTGCTCGAGCCTGCCGCGGCCAGCACGGCGGCCCTTGCCGGCGGTCCCGAGAACGACCTCGCCACGCACGCCACCGTGCGCAGCGCCAACTGGGATCTTCGCCTCGTGGTGCCGGCCCGCGCCGCCTACGCGCCGCTGGAGCAGGCACGGCGCAACCTGCTGCTGCAGCTGCTGTGGCTCGGCCTGGGCTGCGCGCTGCTGGTGTGGCTGGGCACGGCCTGGGTCATGCGTCCGCTGGAGGCACTGAGCAACGCGATCCGCACGCTGCGCCAATCACCGGACAGCCAGGTCAGGCTCGACGTCGTCGCCAACGACGAGCGCGGCGACCTGGCGCGCGAGTTCGACGCATTGATGGGCGAGCTGCGCGAGCAGCGGCTCGAGGTGGCCGCGGTGACCGATGCATCGCCCGTGGGGCTGTTCCGCTGCGACAGCGAGGGACGCATGACCTACGTGAACGACGAATACCTGGCGATCCACGGACTGGCGCGCGAAGAGGCGCAGGAGGGCTGGCTCACGCTGGTGCGCGAGGAGATCCGCGAGAAGGTCCGCCAGGACTGGGTCCGCATCGTGAGCGCCGCCGAGCCGCTGAACGCCACGCGCCGGCTGCACCGCAGGGACGGCACGCAGGTGCTGGTGGCCTTGCGGAGCCGGCCCGTGCTGGTTGCGGGCCGCGTCATGGGCCATGTCGGAACGGTGACCGACATCACCGAGCGCACGCGCGCCGAGCGGGCCCTTCGCACGCTCACGGCCATCTTCGACATGACGACCGACTTCATCATCCAGAACGATGCGAAGGGGCGGCTCATCTACATGAACCCCGCCGCGCGCCGCCGCACCGGCGTGGACCTCGATGCGCCGATCGAGACGCTGAAGGTGTCCGACTTCAATCCACCGCAGACGCTGGAGCGGTTCAGGTCGGAGGTGGTGCCCACCGCGGTCGCCACCGGCGTCTGGGTCGGCGAGTCGGTGGTGTGGGATGCGCAGAAGCAGCCGTTCCCGGTCAGCCACATGGTGATCGCGCACCGCGACAAGCACGGCAAGCTCGAATATTTCTCGGGGCTGATGCGCGACATCTCTGCCGCCAAGGCCGCGGAGCAGGCGCTGCGCGAGAGCGAGCAGCGCCTGCGCATGGTGACGGACCACCTGCCGGCGCTGATCTCCTACCTGGACCGCGAGCTGCGCTTCCGTTTCGTCAACAAGGCCTACCAGGACTGGTTCGGCATCGAGCCGCAGCAGCTGCTCGGCCGCAGCCTGCGCGAGTTCTACGGCGAGGAGGCATGGGCGCAGATGGAGCCGTACATCCGCGCGGCCCTGGGCGGACGCCAGGTCACCTACGAGCGGCGCGTGACGGGGGCCGGCGGGCGCCGCGACATCCAGGCCACGCTGGTGCCGGAGCGCAACGAAGCGGGCGAGGTGGTGGGCCTCTACACGCTGGACAGCGACATCACCGCGCATCACGAGGCCGAGGAAGCGCTGCAGGAAAGCGAAGCCCGCCTGCGCACCGTGGCCGATGCGCTGCCGATGCGCGTGGCCTACATCGATGCCGACGAGCGCTACCGCTTCAACAACCTGGCCTACGAACGCGAGTTCGGCCTCTCGCGCGACCAGATCCAGGGCCATACCGTGCAGGAGCTGCTGGGCGAGCCGGCCTACGAATCCGTGAAGCCGCACATCCGCGCCGCGCTGGCCGGCGAGGTCGTCACCTTCCAGAGCGAAGTCAGCCAGAGCGACAGCTACAACTGCTACGAGGCCCAGTACATCCCGCAGCCCGCGGCCAATGCCGACACCATCGTCGGCTTCCATGCGGTGATCACCGACATCACGCGGCAGAAGCTCGAGGAGAAGCGCCTGGTGGGCCTGGCGCAGATCGACCCGCTCACCGGCTTGGCCAACCGCGCGGGCTTCGAGGCGCGGCTGGGCGAAGCCATGGACCGCAGCCGCAGCGCGGGCGCGCTGATGGCGCTGATGTACCTGGACATCGACGGCTTCAAGCAGATCAACGACCAGTTCGGGCACCAGACGGGCGACGAGCTGCTGAAGGCCTTCTCGGGCCGGCTGTCGCAGGGGCTGCGCTCCAGCGACGTGCGCGCGCGCCTGGGCGGCGACGAGTTCACGGTGATCATGGAGGGGCTGCCCCATGCCGACATCGCAGTCGCCGCCGCCACGAAGCTCGTGCTGGCCATGCAGACGCCGTTCACCGTCGAGCCGCAGCGCACGATCAACGTGACCGCGAGCATCGGCCTGGCGTTCTACCAGGGCGGCGCCGCAACCTCGGCCGCACTGGTGAAGCAGGCGGACGAGATGCTCTACCGCGCCAAGCGGGCCGGCCGAAACAACGTGCAGACGGCGCCGCTGCCGGTCGAGGGCGGCCAGGCCTAGCAGCGGGGTTCGGTGCCGTCGCGCAACGAGCGCGCTCAGGCGGGCTGGCGCAGCGGCCGGAACGCCGCGCGCAGTTCCTCGCTGAACAGCTGCGGCTGTTCCCAGGCGGCAAAGTGGCCGCCCTTGCCGGCTTCGTTGAAGTAGTAGAGCGTTCGATAGGCGCGCTCGGCCCAGCTCCTGGGCGCGCGGTAGATCTCGCCCGGGAACACGGTGATGGCCACCGGAATCGAGATGTCCTGCGTCTTCTGCGCCGCCGCGCTGAAGTTGTTGTTGTTGTTCTCCCAATAGAACCTCGATGAGGAAGCGGCCGTGTCGGTGAGCCAGTAGAGAGTGATGTCGTCGAGCATCTCGTCCCGGCCGAGCACGCGCTCGGGTTCGCCGCCGCTGTCGGTCCACTGCGCGAACTTCTCGTAGATCCACCCGGCCAGGCCAGCCGGCGAGTCGGCCAGCGGGTAGCCGATCGTCTGGGGGCGCGTCACCATCATGGCGCCGTAGGCGGCGCCGGTCTTGAAGAAAGCGCTGAGCGTGTTGAACGCCGCGCGCTCGGGCGCCGACAGCCCGGCCGGCGCGGGATCTCCATTGTTGATGGGCTTGACCAGTTCCGCGGGCACGGTGGCGGGCATGTTCAGGTGGATGCCCCGCAGGCCTTGCGGTGCCTGGCGTGCCATTGCATCCGAGATCACCGAGCCGTGGTCTCCACCCTGGGACACGTAGTGCGCATAGCCCAGCCGCTTCATCAGCGTGTCCCACGCGCGGCCCACGCGCTCGGGGCCCCAGCCGGTCTCTCTGGGCTTGCCGGAGAAGCCGTGGCCGGGGATGGACGGGATCACGACATGGAAGGCGTCGGCGGCACTGCCTGCGAAGGCGGTCGGGTCGGTCAGCGGACCGATTGTTTTCAGGAACTCCAGCATCGAGCCCGGCCAGCCATGCGTCAGCACCAGCGGCAACGCGTCCGGATGGCGGGAGCGCACGTGGATGAACTGGATGTCGACGCCGTCGATCGTGGTGATGAACTGCGGCAGCGCATTGAGCCTGGCCTCGAGCTTGCGCCAGTCATAGCCCGTTTCCCAGTAGCGGACCAGCGCCTGCAGCCTGGCCAGCTGAACGCCTTGCGAGGTGTCGCCGACCGTCTCGCGGTCGGGCCAGCGCGTGGCCCTGAGGCGCCGCCGCAGATCGGCGATCGCATTCTCGGGAACATCGATGCGGAAGGGCCGTATCGCGTCGCCTTGCGCTGCGGCGCTCTTGTCCGCAGGGGTCGCCGCAAAGGTCGTGGCCGCCGAACCTGCAAGAAGGCCCGCCGTTGCCACCAGCGCACCGCGGCGCGTGAGGGTGGGGTGGAACGCCGCGCGGCGGCTGGATGCGTCGGAATCTGTCACGGTCGTTTGCCTTGTGCTGGTGAATGGGAATCTGTGCGACGCGGCGCCTGGCCGCGTGCTGCCGAAGGACCGTGCGCGGAAGCAAGTCCTCTATCGGCTGGCGGCTTCGACGATGAGCTTCGCGACCACGTCGGGCCTGGACGTCATCACCACGTGCGAGGCGCCCTTGACGACCACCGTCTTCACCGACTTGGCACGCGCTGCCATGAAGGCCTGCGCCGCGGGCGGAATGTTCTTGTCGGCGTCGCCGTAGACGAACCACGAAGGCACCGTCTTCCACGCGGGAGCGCCTGCCGGCTCGCCGAGCGCCGACTCGGCGATGGGGCGCTGGGTCGCGGCCATCAGGCGCGCGGCCGCGGCCGGAACGTCGGCCGCGAACTGGTCGTGGAACCTGTTCTTCAGGATGTACAGGTCCTTGCCGCCATCGGCCAGTGCGACCGGCGGTGCCAGCGCAGGCCCGAGCGTGCTGCCGGGAAACTTGCCCGCAAGATCGGCTGCCGACTCTCCGGCTTCAGGCGCAAAGGCGGCGACGAAGACAAGCGCCTTCACGTTGCTCTTGCCGGTGGCGGCGCTGGAGATCACGGAGCCGCCATAGGAATGGCCCACCAGCACCACCGGTCCCTTGACCGCATCGACGATGCTCGCGACATCGGCCGCGTCGGACTTGACGCCGCGCAATGGGTTGGCGGCGGCGATCACCGGATAGTGCTTTGCCTCGAGCTTGCGGATGACGCCATCCCAGCTCGAGGATTCCGCGAAGGCACCGTGCACGAGCACGATGGTGGGCTTGGCTTGCTGCGCGGTGCTTGCAGACTGCGCTGAAGCATTGAACGTGAAGGCACCAGCCAAGGCGATAAGGCCCACGGCGGCCATGCTGCGGGCGAAGCGGCGGCGGAGATTTTTCATTTGGTTTTTCCTGCGGTTGAAGTGAAGGGCAATGAAGAGTGATCGCCTTTTGCAACCCGTGACGAGCGCGGCGGGGCAAAGCACGGCCGCGTTTATAGGGCCCGCTTCCACGTGCACTGCAGGTGTCTGTATGCCACTGTGTCGGCCCGGCAGGGCGACAAGAACAAATACACGGATGCCTCGCCGATGAAACGTAGTGTGGGCGTCCGGCCGTGCAGATACACAGGCATACGGAACCCCGTTTGCAAGCGGCAGGGGCGCTGAAAAATCCACGCGTTCAGGCGCCGCGGAGCCTTCACGCCCGGCGGCAATTTCCAACGCACAAGGTCCACTACCTCATGAATCGAAACCACACAACGCGCCATGCGCGCCCGTCTTCATGCCAAGGCACGCTGGCAAAGCTCACCGGCTTCGGCCTGCTTGCGCTCGCGGCAGCGGCCGGCGTCTTCGCCGCAACCTCCAGCGCTGCGGAGGAGGACGCGAAGACTTCGGATGCCTCGCCCTTGTACGGCGTCACCCTTCCCAAGGGCTACCGTCAGTGGCAGCTGATTGCGCCGGCAATCGAGGCGGAGCCATTGAACGAACTGCGCGTGGTGCTCGGCAATGCCAAGGCAATCCAGGCCTACGACCAGGGCACGCTGCCCTTCCCCGACGGAACCATCCTCACCAAGCTGGCATGGAAGCATGTGCAGTCGCCGGAATTCGCGCCTGCGTCGATCCCAGGCGCAGCGACCACCGTGCAGGTGATGGTGAAGGACTCGAAAAAATTCGCGGCCACGGGCGGATGGGGATTCGGCCGCTTCGTCGACGGCAAGCCCGCGGACCTGGCGCAGCACCAGACCTGCTTCGCCTGCCACCAGGCGCTGGTGAAGAACCACGACTACGTGTTCACGCGGCTTGCGCGCTGATGCTACGGACGACTCGAGTGCGCAGCCCGCGCCGTGCTGGCCGACCCTCCAACGGAAAAAGGGGCGCCCCTTGCGGAAGCGCCCCTTCGTCTTTCAGTTGAGCCTGGAGCCTTTCGGAAGCCGACTCGCCAGCCACTCGTGCACGTCGGCTCGCACATTCCGTCCCTCCAGGAGGAAGTCTTCCCACCTGCTGGGAACATACGGAAGATAGACCAGCTTCATGCCGGCTTCCTCCGGCGTCCGGTCCGCTTTTTCGGAGTTGCACGCGCGGCAAGCGGCCACCAGATTCATCCAGTCCCAGGTACCGCCGCGGCTCTCGGGAACGATGTGCTCGCACGTCAGGTCCTGCTCGCGGAATCGCTGGGCGCAGTACGCGCAGATGAAGCGATCTCGGACAAAGAGCTTGCGCCGGTTGAAGGCGGGCGTGTGCTCGAACAAGTTGACCTTTGCACAGCCTTTGAGAGCGATGATCGGTGAAATCTCGAGCCGGGACTGCACGCCGCGCGCCACATTGAAGCCGCCACGCATCGTGGCCAATGGGCCTGCGCCGTCTTCCCAGACGACAGCACCAGTGGCGTAGTGGGATGCTGCCTGCTCGAGCGAAATCCATGCTTGAGGCGTGCCCTGGACATCCAGCTGAAGTACTTGGGGTTTCATGGTGAAGGCCTCCTTTCATGGCCGAGCGATTGTTGGACTCGCCTGTGGTGCGGGCAGAGAATTTCGAAATCTCGGCCTACCGGTTAAAAGCCGGTTGCTCTGCCTCTGAGCTATACCCGCGACGCGCGTGTGACCTGAGGTCTGGCGGCAGTTTGTGAAGAGATGGGGTGCACGAACGGGATCGAACCGTCGTCAGCTGGACCACAACCAGCGGCTCTGCCATTGAGCTACGCGCACCATTGAACTGGTAGCCGCAGATGGGAACGATCCATCGGCCCCCGCCTTATCGAGACGGTGCTCTGCCACTGAGCTATGCGGCTGAAGGCAAGTGGCTCCTCGACCTGGGCTCGAACCAGGGACATCCGCATTAACAGTGCGGTGCATCTACCAACTGAGCTACCGAGGAAAAAAAGAAAAGAACCGCGTGTGAGATGTTTGGCCCCGCGCACACGATTCGAACGTGCAACCCCCGGCTTCGTAGGCCGGTGCTCTGATCCAGTTGAGCTAACGCGGGAGGGAAATGACTTGGAGAAATTGGCGAATGCGGAGCGAGTCGAACGCTCGTGCGTGGTGGGTGGGTGGCGATCCGTAAGGGAGTTGAACCCTTGGCTTCCTCCTGGACAGGGAGGCACTCTGGCCGCTGAGTTAACGGATCACTGTATGTGGTGAAGAAACTGGCGGAGCATGTTCGATTCGAACGAACGAGCCGCTTGCGCGGCCACGGCTTAGCAAGCCGCTGCCTTGGACCTCTCGGCCAATGCTCCAATGGTGTCCGGTTACGAGTTCCGGCGACGCCCAATTTTTGCGTCCGGTTTCCACGAGAGGACGATCTGCATCGCCCTGTCTCGCTCTTGTGTTGGTCCGTGTTGCAGGGTTCGAACCTGCGACCCTCTGGTCCCAAACCAGATGCGCTACCAGACTGCGCCAAACACGGATTTTCTTTCGATCAATTTACTGGCAGACCGTGCACGATTCGAACGTGCGATTGCCTGAGTCAAAGTCAGGTGCCTTAGTCCAGCTTGGCGAACGGTCTGTATGCATTTGCGCCAACCTTGAGTTGACAGAAAGCGATGGTTGCGCGAGCAAGATTTGAACTTGCGATCTCGAGCGTATGAAACTCGCGGGGACGGCCAGGCTCCCCTACCGCGCTGTGTGTGATGCTGATGAATGTCGATGTGGAGTCGTATGCGGGATTCGAACCCGCGTCTACAAGGATGAAAACCTTGCGTCCTAAGCCACTAGACGAATACGACATGAATCTGCGAATGGAGCCCGCAGTCCGAATCGAACGGACGACCTCTCGCTTACAAGGCGAGCGCTGCTACCAGCTGAGCTATGCGGACGAAACTTTGTCCGTGCTACGAGAAATGGCGAGCACCGAAGGAGTCGAACCTTCAACCGCCGGTTTTGGAGACCGGTGTTCTGCCAGTTGAACTAGGCACTCAAGAAGCTGGTGGTCCCCCAAGCAAGCCTCGAACTTGCATGACTTTCGTCGCCGGATTCTGAGTCCGGTGCGTCTACCTGTTCCGCCATCGGGGGTGGTTCCATTTCGGTTGTGTCTTCACGCGATTCGAGCGCTTGCGCGCCCACGTCGACATCGCTGCACATGGCTGGGTCCAGACCGTGCACATCCCTCCAGGCCGCCGACGCGGTTGGCCTCTGGAGGTGCTGCAAAGGCACACCCGAAATGGAGCAGCAGGAGGGCTTCGATCCCTCGGCCTCAACGTTGGCGACGTTGCGCTCTACCTGGCTGAGCTACGGCTGCAAGTTTTTTGCGAGTCGGTGGCCCCACCAGTGAGGGGCGCGACTCGCGGCAAATTTTTAAGGATCACCCACCGGCGCCACTCGCCGGGTGAGTTCACGGCAGCGCGATCACTGCTGTGGCGGCCGGCACCAGGTGCCGTTCGCAGTTGTGTGCGGTTCGATCCGCACGGAAAAAACAAAAAGGCCCGGAATCCACTTGGGAATCCGGGCCTCTGGCGAGAGAGCTTGGAAGGTGCGCGCCTACGCACTACCTCCACCCGGGTGCGGCTGATCCTCGTACTGCTGTCCGAGCCACAAGCTGGCCGGAATCGCGGGAAAGGAGTTCAGCTGCGAATGCATCTTGAATGTCGTCAGGTTGCTGCCACCACAAAACAAGACGCGCACGAACGTCCGGCCCGATGCGGGTCGATGGTTCAGTGAGCTCAGGTTTGCGTTCACGATGGTTCCAGTGGTTGGCGAGTTCTCGATGAATCGAAGGTGGTTGCGGAAGAAACTGGACGAATCAATTTCGTCGATGGATGTAATGTAAACTGGGTTTACTGCGCGACGCAATACTTTTTTTGGGTGTTGTGTCTTTTTCTCACTCCACGTCCGTTCACACGGACGCTTTGCTCCGCCGCTCCCAGCATGTCCCTGCCTGCCATTCGTCGCAATAATGTCCTGATCCTCTTCGGCGACTTCGTTGCGGAGCGTGCGTCCAATGGGGCGGAACCGCTCGGCCTGGCGGCGAAGTTCGCGGAGAAGCTGCAGATCTCCGCGAGCATGTGGAGCCAGATCAAGAAGGGCCGCGTCATTTCCGACAAGCTCGCACGGCAGATCGAGAGCCGTTGTGGCAAGGAGCCACTTTGGCTCGATGCGCCTCAAAGCGCGGAGCCGTTGCAGGACCCGGGGGAGGAGCGCTTCGTCGAGCTGGCCCGCCGAGCCTATAGAGCTCAGAACGCGCGCGGCAAGCGTGCGCTGAGGACCATCTTGCTGGAGCATGGGGCGCCTCAGAAGGAGTGAGTGGGGCGGTCTTCTTCTGCCGTCTGGGATGCCTGACTGGAACGCCACGCAGGCTGGGCGTGAAGCGCAGGAGGTGCAGGGGCGCCAAGAAGTGGCTGCGGGACGCGCGGCCAAGTTCCAGGAAAAGCCAAGGCCGCAACCAGGACCATGGTCAGCCGCGCCGGAGTGCGCGGCCGATCCAGGCCTGCAGCTCGCGCGCGTCGATCGGCTTCTCGATCAGGCACAGCGCGGTGCTCGCCTGCACGCGCTCGCGCACACGGGCCGATGCGAGCGCGGTGATGAACAGCGTGGGAACGTCGATGCCCTGGCCCAGGAGCCGGTCCAGCAACTCGATGCCGTCCATCGCCGGCATTTGCACGTCGCAGACCAGGCATTGCGTATGGGTCGCCATGCCGGAGGCAAGGAAGGCCGGGCCCGACGCGAACTCGCGCGCTTCCCAGCCGAGCGAGCGCACGAGGCTGCTGGTCGCGGCGCGCACGAAAGGATCGTCGTCGACGATGGACACGAGTTCGATGCTGAGGGGTTGCAAGGGAAAAATCCGGGCTCTTTGACCTGGCAAGCGGCCGGGACGATCCCGCCGCCGCTGCCCGGTGCCCCAGATTAGCGCCGCCAGCGGGCGGCGCCATCATATGTAGGTATGGATGGCCGGCGCGCGCCCGTTGCCGGCCGGCCAGGGAGCACGGTCAGACGGCCGCGCCTTTTGCCTTGCCGAAGAGCTGCTGCGCCTGTTGAAGGTCCGTGGTGTCGAAGCCTTCGGTGTAGTGGGCAAGGATGCCTTCCAGCAGGGCTCGCGCCTCGCGCTCGCGTCCGGCTGCCTGCCACATCCGCGCAAGGTCGGTCGCCGTTCGCAGCTCCCACGCGCGGGCGCCTTGCTGCCTGCTGCTGGCGAGCGACTGGACGAGGCACTCCTCGGCTTGCGCCGCGTGCGAAGGCGGCAGGCACGACAACGCGCGGGCCTTGGCCCGAAGGAGTTCCGGAAGGTTGTACAGGTCGCCTTTTGCATGCACCAGCGCCAGGGTGTCGTCCAGCAGTTCCAGCGCGTCGGCTGTCTGCCCCAGGGCGGTCGGGCCCTCGGCCAGCGTCAGGTTGAATGCCGTGGTGAGCAGCTCGTAGCGGGATTCGCGAAGCTCCACCAGGCAGTCCTGGATCGCCTGGACGCCGCGCCCGGCATCGCCGCGCCTGACGGCCAGTTCGCCCTTGACCCCCCGGCCCACGGCCAGGTACGGCGTGAGCGAATGGGCCTCCGCATAGGCGATGAATCGGTCGATGTCCCGTTCGGCGCGTTCCAGGTCGCCGACCCACATGTACACCGACACCGCCCAGATCAGCGCGATGCACAGCGTGACGGGATGGTCCAGTTGCCGCGCTTCGTCGACGGCGCGCTGCGCGAGCACGACGGCCTGCGACGGGTAGCCCTGGAGCCACAAGGTCCTGGCCAGCGCGATGCGGGCGCGGTTGCGCAGATCGAATCCAGAGTAGATGCTGCTGTCCTGCAGCGAATCGGGCGACCCGGCGAGCGCGGCTTCGAGCAGGCGCCTGGCCTCGGGCTGATCGCCCAGCAGATGGTTGCAGAGCCCGACCAGCGAATTCGCCGCGGCCACCGCGGTCGCGTCGCCGATGGTGCTGGCCACGCGGGCGCAGCGATGCGCGTATTTCAATGATTCGACGAAGTCGCCGATACGCTCGTGAAAGATCTGGAGCCGGCCAAGCAGCTGGACCTGGCTGGCGGCATCTTCCAGTGCCTCGGCCACCTCGAGGCTGCGCTCCAGAGCCGCCCGCACCTCGTCGCTGTTGCCGCGGGTGAACATCTGCGAGACACCGATGGCTGCCTGCAGGTGCATTTCGGTCGAGCTGCCGCGCAGTGCGGGCGTGAGCTGCGCAAGCGCTCGCCTCGACCAGCCGTGGCACTCGGCCAGCAATGACTTCGCCAGGAACGCAGGCACTGCGGCCGATGCGAGCGAAACGCCCAGCTCCGTCGCGCGGCCCCGGCCGAAACACCACGTGAGGGCGGCGCGGATGTTGCCCAGGTCGGCTGTCTCCGAGGCGCCATCGGGCGCATGCCCGGCGCCGCGGGACGCCGCCATCTGTTGCAGCCGGTCCCTAAAGTAGCGCGCGTGGTGCAGCGACGCGTCGTCCACGGTCGCTTCGTCGGCCTTCGAGAGTGCGTAGGTGCGCGTGCTTTCCAGAAGGCGGTACTGGGTGAAGGCGCCCGACGGCCGGATGGCAAGCAAGGACTTCTCCGCCAGGCTCGCGATCGCGGCGACGATCTGTTCCTTCGACAGGTTGTCCGCATCGGCCACATGGCGCGCGGCATCGAGCGAAAAGTACCCGACAAAGACGCACAGGCGGCACAGCACCCGCCGTTCGTGGATGTCGAGAAGCTCGTAGCTCCAGTCCAGCGTGGCCTGCAGCGTGGCGTGCCGCGGCTGCGCGCCGCGCTGGCCGAGCCATGAAAGCGCGAGCCGCTCGTCCAGCAGCGTGGCGGTCTGGTGCAGCCCATAGGTCGACACGCGGCGCGCCGCGAGTTCGATGGCCAGCGCCACGCCATCGAGCTTTCTGCAGATGTTCGCGATGATCGGCGCGTCGGTGCCGTCGAGGTCGAGCGTGCTTCCGCTGGCCTCGGCCCTGTCCACGAACAGGCGCGTGGCGGGATACGCGAGGATCTCGCGCGCGCCGAGGCCGGGAAGGTCCGGCGGACTGGCAAATGGATTCAGCGGGTGGACATACTCTCCCCGGACCCGCAGCGCCTCCCGGCTCGTGGCCAGGATATGGATGCTGGGCGCGGCCTGGAAGATTCTCTCGGCCAGCGAAGCTGCCGCCGCGATCACGTGTTCGCAGTTGTCCAGGACAAGGAGCATCCGGCGCTCGCGCAAGTACGAGATCAGGCTGGGAACCGGATCGGCGGAACGCACCGAGAGCCGCAGCATCGAGGCGATGGCGGTCGGGACCAAGGAAGGATCGGTGAGTGTCGCCAGGTCCACGAAGACGACCGCGCCGGCGAAATCGGCCAGCAGATCGTGCCCGGTCCGGACCGCGACCGTCGTCTTGCCGACGCCCCCGGTACCCACCAGCGTGACGAAGCGTCCCTTGGCAAGCTGCGCCGCAATGGCGGCCAGATCCCCGCTGCGCCCGACCAGCAGGCCCGGCGGCGCAGGCAAGCCAGGCTCGACCGGCGACTCGTCCCGCTGCGCCTGCACCTCCGGCTCGGCAAAGGTCCTGGAAATCTTGGCGACGAAGCAGTAGCCGCGGCCGACGATGTTCGACACATAGCGGGCGCCATCCTGCCCATCGCCGAGCGCCTGCCGCAGCATCGTGATCTGGTAGCGCAGGCTTCCGTCTGAAATGACCACGCCGGGCCAAGCCTCTGCCAGCAGTTCCTCCTTGCTCACCACGGCGTTGGCCCTGGCGATCAGCGCGAGGAGCACATCCATGGCGCGGCCACCCAGATCCAGCGGCACGCCGTTGCGCGCCAGCAGCCGCTCGTTGACTCGCAGGGTGAAAGGGCCGAATGAAACGATCTCGCCTGGCTGGGCGAGCGGTTCTTTCCTGATGGCCGGTGGCGGGCTCAATGGAATGCGGGACGAAATTGGATTTGAAAGTTCCTGGATGCTCCGCTCACGAATGGCAGCAGATTCGCGCGTCGCCGAGGCCGCCGGAGTTTACAGCCAGAGGCTCATCGGCCTCGGTGCGAAGACGCGACGGCATTTCTGGTATTCATCAGCGCACCGCAAAAATGCAGCGGGCGGCGCCTTGCCCCTCCGGCGCCTGCATCCGCGCCTGCGTCACGCAACCACGAGCGGCAGCGTCAACCGTGCCTCGAACCCGCCGCTGCGGCGGTTCTCCAGATGGAGCTCGCCCTGCATCGCCTGCACCAGGCGCCGGGAGATCGCCAGGCCGAGGCCGGACCCGGGCTTGCCCTCTTGCAGCTGCTGCCCCCGCACCCAGGGGGAGAGGACGGCGTCGATCTGCGCCGGCCGGATGCCCGGGCCGGAGTCGACCACGGCCAGCACGAGGCTCGTCGTATCGACGCGGGCGCAAACGCGCACGTCCGTGCCGTAGCGCAAGGCGTTGTCGATCAGGTTGGCCAGCACGCGCCGCAGCGCGAGGGGACAGGCAACCACCGGCTGGCCGATGCATCCGTCGAGCGCAATCGCACGGCCCGAGTCGCGGTAGTTGCGCACCAGGTTGCCGATCAGGCCATCGGCGTCGACCCGCTGCAGCGGCTCGGCCAGGCTGTGCTGCATCCGCGCGCAGGCGATGCTGCCCTCGACCAGCTCGCGCATCTCGGCGAGGTCCCGCTCCATGGCCTTGCGCGCCTCGGCGTCCCCGAGCATTTCGCAGCGCAGTCCCATGCGGGTGAGCGGCGTGCGCAGGTCGTGCGCATAGCCGGCCTGCACGTCCAGGTGCTGCGCCTGGCGCTCGGCCTGCCGGCGGCCGAGCGTATTGACCGCGCGCGCCACCCGGCCGATGTCGGCCGGACCGCTTTCTTCCAGCGCAGGTATGCGGGCGTCGCTTGCCGCGCGTTCCAGCATGACGGCCAGGCGCGCCGCACTCGCACGGTGGGCCCGGAGCTTGAATCCGAGGAACGCCGCCACCAGCGCGAGGCCGGCGAGCAGCGGCATGCCCAGGAGCCACGGCGTGCTGCCGCCGATCGTGCAGGCCGTTGGTGCAAGCGCCGACGCATGCGCGTTCTGCCCGAACGCGAGGACGGCGAGCGCGCGGGCCGCGGCCAGCGCCATGCCGCTGGCGGTATTGGGATGGATGGTGCCGATGGACTTCAAGGGGCTGCAGGTCATCTCTTTCTCCGTTCGCCGGCGCAACGGCCGGCACAAAGGAGATGACATCACGGGGGAGGGCGCGCGCACCATTGCACCAGCGTTCGGCCAACCCCTACGAAGGTTTGCCCTCACCATGCGTCCGTGTGGACCGGTGAGGGCGTGCCGAGCGGCGCGTTCAGTGCGCGGCCTGCAGGAGGCCGAGCGCTTCCATCTTGCGCACCAGCTCCGCGACCGAGCGCGAGTTCATCTTGCGCATCGCCTGGCCCCGATGGATCTTGGCGGTGATCTCTGCAATGCCCATGCGGGCGGCGATCTGCTTGTTCATCAGGCCCGCGGCCACATGCTGCACCACCTCGCGCTCGCGCGGCGTGAGCGAGTCCCAGCACACGCGCAAGGCATGCAGCGAGTGCCCGAGCGCCAGGCGCCTGGCGTCCTTGTCCAGCGCGGCGGTGACCGCATCGATCATGTCCTGCTCGCGAAAGGGCTTGCTCAGGAAGTCCATGGCGCCGGCCTTCATCGCCCGCACGGTCATGGCGATGTCGCCGTGGCCGGTCATGAAGATGATGGGGATCGGCGCGCGGCCGGGCTGCAGCAGGGTTTGCTGCAAGGCCAGGCCGCTCTGGCCGCGCAGTCGCACGTCCAGCACCAGGCAGGAAGCGCCGCCGGCACGCGGCGCGGCAAGGAATTCCTCGGTGTCGGCGAAGGTGCGGACCTCCAGGTCGATCGAACGCAGCAGGCTGCCCAGCGCATTGCGCACGAGTTCGTCGTCATCGACGATGTAGACGACGCGCGTATCGCGGTCCGCCTGCAAGGGTGGGGAGAGATCGGTGGCAGGATGCATGGGTGGTCGGCTCAGGTCGGTTGCACCGGATCGGGGCGCGGCAGCGTGAATACGGCACGCGTGCCCACCGTCTCGCGCGGCAGCAGGGCCAGCGTCCCGTCGTGCGCATCGAGGATCGACTTGCAGATCGCCAGGCCCATGCCCATGCCGTTGGCCTTGGTGCTGAAGAGGGGCTGCAGCAGCCGGTCGGCGTCCTCGGCGCCGATGCCGGTGCCGACGTCGTCCACCGCGACGCGCACGCGGCCTTCCTGGTCGCTCGCGCATGCCAGCAGCAGCCGCCGCGGTGTGCCGTGCTCGAGCCCCGTCATCGATTCGGCGCCGTTCATCAGCAGGTTCACGGCAACCTGCTGCAGCTGGACGCGGTCGCCGTAGACCGGCTCCGGCGCGTCCAGGCCCTGCAGCTCGAGCACGATGCCCAGCGATTCGAGCGGGCCGGCAACCAGCGTCACCGCTTCGCGCAGTGCTTCGTTGAGGTCGAACACCGCAAACTGCGGCTCGGCCTTGCGCGCCTTGGCCCGCAGGCCCTGGATGATGGTGCGGGCCCGCAGCGCGCTCTTGCTGATGTGGATGAGCATCTCGCGCGCTTCCGAAATATCCGGCGTGCTGCGATCGAGCCAGCGCAGCGCGGCGCTGGCGGAGGTGTCGACGGCCGCGATCGGCTGGCCGATCTCGTGGACGATGGACGCCACCAGTTCGCCCATGGCCTTCAGGCGGCTCGCGCGCTCGAGTTCGGCAAGCGCCCCGCGCAGTTCTTCTTCGGCAAGGGCGCGCTGGTGGTTCTGTTCGAGCAGCTCTTCGTAGAGGCGGGCGTTCTCCAGCGCGAAGGCCGCATGCGAGGCGATCACTTCCAGCACCTCGGCCTTGGATTGCGTGAAGACGTGGGCCGCAAGGTTGTTCTCGAGGTACAGCACGCCGATGAGCGTCGCATGGCGCATCAACGGCACGCACAGGACCGAGCGCGGCCGCCGGCGGCGCACGTAGTCGTCCTGGGCCAGGGACGGCTCCTCGCGCGCATCGCCCACCACGATGCGCTGCTGGGTGCGCGCGACGGACTGCACGATCGATACCGGGCAGGTGCCGCTGCCGAGCGCGACCGGCTCCTGCGTCACCGAGATGGCGCCATCCAGCACCTGGGCCTGCGCGCGCACCTGCCAGGCGCCCTGGCGCAGCAGCGTCAGCGTGCCGTAGCCGGCGCCGGCACTCTCTAGCGCGGTGCGCAGCAGCGTTTCCACCAGCCGCGCGGGAACGATGTCGCTCGCGAGCGCTGTCGAGATGCGCAGCACGGCCTGCGCGTCGAGCGCCTGGAGGCGGCTCGCGGCGGGCGCCCATGCGTCTTGCTCGAACACCGCGGGATGGGCGGCCTGCAGCTGCCGCACCTTGGCCGTGGCGCCCCAGCGCTGCCATGCGCCGCGTGCGTAGCGCAGGTGGCCGTGCGCGGACAGTTCATCCCCGCGGCCGGCGTGGAAGGCGGCGGCCAGTTCGGCGGCCAGCGCCTCGACCTGCGTGAAGCCGTTGCGGCGGGCCTTCGACACCGCGTGCGCATAGGCCTCGCTCGCTTCGAGCGGCCTGCCGTCGACGCGGGCCAGCTCGGCGCGCACCAGCTCGAAGCGGGCCGAGAAGTTGTCGGGGCAGGCCAGGGCCCAGGCGGCAAGCTGGTCCACGTCGCGCTGCAGCGCCGCCTGCTGCGCGGCGTTGCGCGCGGGCAGCGCGAGCAGCGCCAGCGCGCCGTAGTACGGCAGTTCGCCGCTCTCGGCAAAGGTGCGTCCCGCCGACGCACAGGCCTCGGCGCGGCCACGGGCCTCGAGCGCCTCCGCGAGCTCGCCGCACAGCAGCGCGCCCTCCAGCCGGTACACCCAGTATTCGAAGTCCACCAGCGTGGGCGGCGCGCCTTCCGGGGGCAGGCGCGGCGCTTCGCCGGGGTCGCCGCGGGTGCCGTCCTGCAGCCGTGCCAGCAGCAGTTTCTGGGACAGCAGCGCATCGACCACGAACTGGAAATTCGCGTCGCGCGCGATGGCCAGGCCGCGCTCGACCGTGTCGCGCACCTCGCCCAGGAATTCGCCCGCGAACAACATGCCGGAGGCCTCGTTGGGGGCGCAGTAGATCGCGAAGGTATGGTCCGCGGTCTCCACCAAAACCTTGTAGGCGCGGCGGATGTAGTCGCGCGCCGCGCGGGCGGGTTGCGTCCAGGGCACGATCATGGTGCCGAAGGCCATGTGGACGCGGCCGCGGTAGCGGACGAGGCCGCGCTCGTCGACCAGGTGCAGTGCCAGCGCGCCGAACTCGCGCGCCGCGGCGTAGTTGCCATAGCGCACGCCGAAGACCTGCGTCATGCACACGTACCCGTCCGCCGAGGCATCCGTGTGGCCGTGCACGATCCCGAGGTTGGCCATGCGCAGCAGGATCAGGTCGACCAGGTTCTGGTCGGTATACAGCGCCGGCGGAATGAGGTCGGCAAAGATGTTGGTGATGGCGCGGCGCAGCGGATCGGTCGCGACCGGCAGCTGCCGCAGCGCGTCCATGCCATGGCGCTCGAGCCACGCCTGGAGCTGCGCGTATTCGCGGTCGACGGCGGCGTCGTCGGGCTGCATCGGCACGTGGATGCCCGACTTGCGCAGGAACGCCAGCCCGACGCCCAGCGCCAGGTCGAAGCGGCCGAGCGTGGTGTAGAGCGCGGCCCGCAGGCGCGCCAGGTCCGCGCCGAAGATGCCGTCGCCCGCCACCTGCTCCAGTGCCGCCAGGCGCGCCTCGGCGACTTCGAGCGCACCGGTCATGAATTCGGCCTCGCCGCACGAGGCGCGCGCGGCAAGGCCGTCCTCGCTGACATCGTCCTCGCCGAGGAAGTCGAGCGCGGCGCGGAAGAAGCCCAGGGCCGAATGGTGTGCCGTTGCGGCCTTGGCCTGGCGTCCGGCCTCGAGGTTGAGCCTGGCGAAGCGGCGCCGCTCGTGGGGCGCATCGACCGCCGGCCGCGCGAGCCCGGCCTGCGCGGCAATCGCGAACACCTGCGCCGACATGGCCGGGTGCGCAAGCTGGCGGCGCGCGACCTGCAGGTGCAGCGGTGCGCGCTCCTCCGGCGGGATCGAGGCGTAGGCCGCTTCGCGGAAGCGATCGTGGCAGAACACCCAGTCACCGTCCTCGCGGCAGACGCTGCCGGCCTGCAGCGCCGGTTCGAGCGCCGCTTCGAGGCTGCGCAGCGCGTCGGCGCCGGAGGCCAGGCCCGCGGCGACGGCGAGCGCTTCGCCCGAGGCACGGTGGCCAAGGCAGGAAAGCAGCTGCAGCACGGATTGCGTGGGGCCCGGCAGCTGTTCGAAGCGGCGCGCCAGCAGGTCGACGACATTGTCGATGCCCGGATGGGCCGCGATGCGCTCCAGGCTCCAGCGCCAGGCCGCGGCCTGCGCATCGTAGGCAAGCAGGCCGTCGTCGGCGAGGAGCCCGAGCAGGTGCTGGGCAAAGAACGGGTTGCGCCGGGTCTTGCGGCCGATCACCTCGGCCAGCGGACCGAGCGCATCGGCATCCTGCTGCAGTGCCTGCGCGATCAGTTCGCGCAGGGCGCCCTCGTCGAGCGGGCCGAGTTCCATGGTTGCCGCGTCGGGCACTTCGGCAAGCCGGCCCGTGCGCAGCGGATGGTTCGCGTCCACCTCCTTGGCGCGGAACGCGCCGACCAGCAGCAGCGCCTTGCCGGGATACTGGTGAAGCAGGCGCTCGAGCACCTGCAGGGTTCCCGCATCCGCCCATTGCAGGTCGTCCAGCCACAGCAGCAGGGGCCGCGCGGCCGTTGCAAAGCAGGCCAGCAGGCGTGCCATGCCGTGGAGCACGCGCTCCCGTTCGATCGCGGGTGCGGTGTCTGGTGATTCGGGCGTCTCGGCCTGCGGGCCGAGCACCAGGGCCAGGGAGGGCAGGAAGCCGGCGAGGGTGCGATCGACCGCGTTCGTGGCGGCGCGGATCCGGTCCTGCCAAATCGCGAACTCGTCCTCGGGGCAGCCGAGCACGAACTGCAGCAGCTGCTCGAGCGCCTGCACCAGCACCGCGTAGGGCCTGCCGAGGCTGCCTTCCTCGCTCTTGACCGCCGCCAGCAGCGGCGTGCCCGATTGCTGGATGCGCGCCACCGCCTCGCGCAGCAGTATCGATTTGCCGATGCCCGATGGGCCCGAGACCCAGGCGACGCGCGATCGCGCACTGCCCGCGACTTCGCGGTAGAGCGCGTCCAGCATCTGCAGCTCGGCATCGCGGCCCAGCACCTGCTGCGTGCGCAGCATCCTGTGCAGCGTGGCGTGGGCGTCGAGCGCGAAGGGCGGAATGCATCCCCGCTGGCGCTGCAGCGTCTCGCAGTGGCGCAGGTCCGCGAGCACGCTCGCAGCGCTGCCATAGCGGTGATCGGGCGCTTTCTCGAGAAGCTTCAGGACCAGCAGCGACAGTTGCGCGGGGACGCCCTCTCGCAGTTCGCCGGGCGGGCGGGGCTTTTGCGTCGCATGCGCGTGGATCCGTTCCGCAACGTCTTCGCCCTGGAAGGGAGGCCTGCCGGCCAGCAGTTCGTAGAGGATGCAGCCGAGGGAGTAAAGATCGGCGCGCGCATCGACGCGAATGTTCATGCGCCCGCCGAGTTCGGGCGCCATGTAGTCGAAGCTGTCCTCGTCCCATGCCAGGCTGCCTTCGGCCGGCACGCCGTTGTCCGCATCGAGCCGCGCTGCGTAGCCGAAACCCGTCAGGTAGGCGCTTGCGCCGGGCGTGCACAGCAGGCGATCGGGCGTCAGCGCACGGTGCATCACGCCTGCCGCGTGCATGGCCTGCACGGCGGCGGTGAGCTGGAGTGCCAGCGCAACGAATGCTTCCATGTTGCGGACCGGCCGGGCGGTCCGGCGCAGCAGTTCGCCGCCCGGGTCTTTGAGAACCAGCAGCGCCCCTTCGCCGTGCGGCACCAGCGCCATCGGCACCGCGGCCCAGTTCTCGTGCAAGGCGCTGCGGAACGCATATTCGCGCTGGAGCGTGGCCAGTGTGGCCGGGGCGACCTGGCCGCGCCCTGCAACAAGCCAGGATGCGCAGCCGGCGGCGCTGGCGCGTTCCAGGCGCGGCGTGCCTGTGCCCAGGTCGTAAAAATCCCGCGAAAGCAGGCCTGCACCGGAGAACTGCTGTTCGACGGTCTCCTGTACCGCAGCAAAAATATGCAGACGGCCGTGTGCGGGCTCGGTTTCCGCGCGATCGAGGTAAAGGGTGCTGTCCGGGATCTCTGCCTGGCGGCGCTCGCTGAGTTCTTCTTGTCGCATGGGGGTAGCTTCCGAAGGAGGTTCGGTTCTGGACATGCCTCTGTGCGATCCGGACGCCCCGGTCCGCTGCTGCTCGGCATGGTCTTGAGACGGGTGTCCTTTCGCTGCGTATCTATTGGAGCGCAAATGCCCGCGTGGAGGCAGTCGGGAGCGTTGGCGTGTGTTAGGCGTTGTTAGGCCTGGCCTTCAGGGTGCTTCACGTCGCGCCGCAAGGCCGACGACTTGGAAACGTAGTGTGTGCAATTCCAGCGCTGACACATAGGCATACGCGATCTGTGCCGGAAGGGGAGGGCGCGACAAACAATTCATTCGCTCTCTCTACCCAAGCTCACTTCACTACCAAGGAAATCACCATGAAGCTCTCTCGAATCGCCAGTGCTGCCTCGTTCTCCATCCTTGCCGCTCTCGTTGGAGTGCAGGCCCATGCCGAGGAATATCAAGGCGTGTTGCAGACGCACTCGACGCTCGCCCGCAGCGACGTTCGCGCCCAGGCTGTCGCGGCTGCGCACGCCGCAGATCCCTATGCCGATGGCGCCTCTTCGGGTGTGGTTGCGGCGCTGCCCTCCACGCTCGACCGTTCCGCAGTGCAGGCCGAAGCCCGCGCCCTCGCTCACGCGCCGGCCCAGAACCTCTATGTCGAGGCCTTCGTCAACAGCCGGGTGCCTGCCCAATACGGCATCCACGGGGTACTCCCGACGCGCCAGGCGGGCATCGCCGATGGCGTGACCTTGCGCTGAACGCCGGAGCCCCAGCATGACCACGAGATCCAACGTGCTGATCGGCATCGCGGCCGTTGCAGCCTCGGTCGGCATATTCACCGCGGCGGCAGCGCCGTCCGGAGGCGACATACCCGCTAGCGCCGCGCAGACCGCGCCCGAGTTCCAGAACATCGACCAGTGGCTCAACTCCCCGCCGCTGAAGCTGCAGGACCTGCGCGGCAAGGTCGTGCTCGTCGACTTCTGGACCTACACCTGCATCAACTGCCTCAACCACTTGCCCTACGTCCAGGCGTGGAACGAGAAGTACAAGGACAAGGGCCTCGTCGTCGTGGGCGTGCACACGCCGGAGTTCGCGTACGAGAAGTCCACCCGGAACGCGCAGGACGCGATCAGCCGGCTGCAGATCAAGCACGCCGTTGCGCAAGACAACCACTACGCCACCTGGAAGGCCTTCAACAATCAGTACTGGCCGGCGGTCTACCTGATCGACAAGCAGGGAAAGATCGTCTACTCGCACTTTGGCGAAGGCAGCTACGCCACCACCGAGAAAAAGATTCAGTCGCTGCTGGCCGAACCGGCGTCCGCGGCGGGAAGCTAGGATGAAACGCTTCCTATCCAGCGGGTGTCACTTGCACCGTGTAGCCGATTTGCTGAAGTCGTCGGATGAGGCGGTTCGCGGTTTTGTGAGCGTCGGCGCGGTCGAAGTGGACGGCGCCCAGGTCCAGCCATTCGGTGCCGTCGCGCAGCATGTGCCAGGCGGCGGTGAGCATCGAGGCGGCCACGGCGATGATGGCCTTCTTGGCGCCGCGTCGGGCGCGCAGCCGGTGGAACTGCGCCTGCAGATAGCCGCCCTTGACCCTCACGGCGGACCAGGCGGCCTGCACCAGCGTGGTCTTGAGCCATTGGCCACCGCGGCGCAGCCGGGTGGAGCGGCGCTTTCCGGCGCTCTCGTCGTTGCGCGGGCACAGGCAGGCCCAGGACAGCAGGTGGCCGGGCGTGGCAAAGCGCGACATGTCGATGCCGATCTCGGCCACGATCACATGGGCGCTGACGGCGCTCAGGCCCGGCATGGTGCTCAGGAGCTTGGCGGCTTGTCGAAACGGCTCGAGCCCCAGGCCCACCTCCTTCTCGATGGCGGCGATGGCCTGGTCCAGCGCGTCGATATGGCTCAGGTGCAGCTTGAGCATGAAGCGGTGGTGCGTACTGACGCGCCCGCGCAGCGCCTCCAGCAACTCGGCGCGACTGGCCTTGACGCGCCCGATGCAGGAGATCAGGTGCTGCGGGTCGTCCTGGCCGTCGATGATGGCCTGCAGCACCGCGCGCGCGCTCTTGCCCAGGATGTCGCTGAGCACGACGCTGAGCTTGAGGTTGGCGTCTTCGAGCACCTTCTCGATGCGTTGCGCATGCGCGCTCCTCTCGCGCACGAACTGCTTGCGGGTGCGCGTGAGCGTGCGCAGCTCCTGCACGGCCACCGGCGGCACGAAGCTGGCGCGGATCAGGCCGTGGGCCAACAGGTCGGCCAGCCACATCGAGTCGCTGACGTCGGTCTTGCGCCCGGGCACGTTCTTCACGTGCGCAGCGTTGGCCAGCACCAGCTCGAAGTGGCTTTCGAGCACATGCCACACCGGCTTCCAGTACACCCCGGTGGCCTCCATGGCGACCACCTCGACCTGGAAGGAGTCCAGCCAGTCGCACAAGCTCAGCAGAGCCGAGGTGGTGGTGGCAAAGGTGCGCACTTCCTGCAACGGGGGGCCGTCGCCAGCGATGCGCACGCACGCCACCACGGTTTGTTTGTGAACGTCCAGGCCCGCGCAGCGGGAATGAATGACTTCCATGATCGCCTCCAATGTGCGGCGACATCGGCGTGCGGCCCACGTCATCGAACTCTAGGATGCGTGCTCAAGGGCGCCAAGCCCCAGGCGACAGTACGGGGTGCTCGTGGAGCCGCGGGTCCCACTGAGATACGGGCTAAACGCACCAAGTTTGAACCGACCTCTGTGCCGGACGCCGCAGCAGCAATTAAAGCCGCGTTTCATGCGGCGCGGAAGGCGCATGGCGCCATGGACCACTGAGATGAAGAAGCTCTGGTTCGCGCTGCTTTTCCTTGCGGGCGGTTTCGCGCATGAAGTGCGCAATCCGGTGAGCTGCCAATGCATCACCGCCCGCGAATTCGCGGGTGCCCGAAAACGCGATCGAACATGAAGCGGGCGGGGCGTTCGGCCGTCCTTTGCTTCGACGGGACGCCACCAGCTTCGTCGGTGCGGATCAGTCCCACGCCTGGTTGCCCATGAAGTCCACGAAGACGCGCAGCGGTGCCGGCAGATCGAGGCGATCTGCGAAGTACAAGCGGCCATCGTGCGCATTCTCGGGTTGCTCTCCATCGAGCAGCCGCAGACGAATGCATGGGACCTACGAGGCCGCGACGGCAAGCAGTTCTGAACTGCCGAATCGCGCAGACGCCAAGGACGGCGATCACCGGATGAAGGCCTCGATGGCTATGCCCTTCCACTCATCAGCTCGGCGCGCAAGTTGGCGAATGTCTTCTCGATGCGCCGGGTGAATGGCTCCTTTCCTCCGCCGTCGGCCCATTCATCGACGGCAACACGGAAAGCGCCCATGCCGACCATTGCCACCATTCGCAGGCCTTCGCGGCGGGTGCGCTGTGGCCAGAGGCGACAGAGCGCTTCGAACACCGCCTGCTCCATCTGCAGGTACTTGGCCTGGTTGGCTGCGCGCAGCTGGTCGCTCGATCGAAGAAGATGCGCGATGACGAGCGTGGTGGACGTGTCGTAGTGCGAGGCCTGCTTCAGCAACGCACCGCACAAGGCATCCAGAGGCGATTGATCGGTCGATACCTCGAGCACGGAGGCACGAACCGACTCGACCAGTCCTCCCTGCCAAGCCAGCAGGATCTCGTCCTTCGACTTGAAGTAGTGGAAGAAAGTCCGCCTCGATATGCCGGCGGCGGCCGCGATGTCGTCCAGCGTGGTCTGTTCATAGCCCTTGACGACGAACAACTCGAGGCCCGTCTGCGCAACGCGTTGAAGCGTCTCGCGGCGTTTCCTTTCGCGCAATCCGTTCTGAGGCAGTTCTGCTTGCACCATGGTCGAATCGTAGCAGGCGATTGCACTGGTTGCATATTTGCACTGAGTGCATTAATATCTGCACTCGGTGCAACTATCGGAGAATCCATGAATCGGGTCCAGTTCGATCACTACGGCGGTGCTGCCACGATGCGCATGGCGGACTGCGAGGCGCCGCAGCCGGCGCCGGGACAGGTGCGGGTCAGGGTCAGGGCAGCAGCCATCAACCCGCTGGACTGGAAACAGCGACAAGGCGCCATGAAGCTCTTCATGGGCAGGGAATTTCCCAAGGGCATGGGGTCCGACTTCGCCGGCGTGGTCGAGGCAGTGGGCGAGGGCGTGCGCGAGTTCCAGGTGGGCGACGAGGTCTTCGGCACTATGGATTTCAAGAAGCCAGGAGCCTTTGCGGAGGTCCTGGTGACCGATTCCCGCCATGTGGCTAAGAAGCCGCCGCAACTCTCGTTCGCCGAAGCCGCCTGTCTTCCGATTTCCGCTGCCACGGCCTGGGCGGCGATTCTCGACAAGGCGCAGGTGTCGAAAGGCGCGCGCGTGCTGATCAACGGTTGCACGGGCGCTGTGGGCTCGATGGCGGTCCAGCTGGCCGTTGCCAACGGTGCTCAGGTTGCCGGGACATGCAGCCGGGCATCCATGGATGCCGCGAAGGCGGCGGGTGTGTATCCAGTCTTCGATTACGCAGTCGAGGGTTGGTGGCATGGTGTCGAGCCATTCGATGCGATCTTCGACACGGCCGGCACGCTGGACTTGCGTCGCGGAATGTCGATGCTCAAGCCCAAGGGCCTTTTCATCGACATCAACCCGACACCGCGCAGGATTGTCCATGGACTGCTGTCGCGCCGCTACAAGATCGCGTTCGCGACGATGGGGTTCAAACATCTGGCCGCCATCGCCGAGCTCGCAGCCCAGGGCACTCTGAAGCCTGCGATCGGCCTGGAGAAGCCGTTCTCCGAAGCCGTTGCCACAATCGCCGCGGTCGAGGGCGGCCTGCGCGTATCTGGCAGGGTCGTGCTGACCTTCTGACTGAGCCCGTGTGTGCAGAGTCGCGCCGCGGCCCGGCTGCCGGCAGCGGCGTGGCCGCGACGGGCAAGAAGGGCGACTTCAAGCGACCTTCAGTCCGACAAAGGCGCCTTCTTGACCTCGCGCAGGAGACGAGCCTCATAGATCCGGGCCTCCCAGGACTCCAGCATCGGCATGCGCCTGTCGGCAAACGCGACGTAGTGGGGCATGCGGATGTGTTCATCCAGATTCTTCATGTCTTCCCACATCTCGAAGACGAACATCTCCTGCTCGTCCTCGAGAGACGGGTAGTGGGTGTATTCCAGGTTGCCCGGCTCGCACCGGGTATTGATGACGTTTTCCGAGACGAAGGTCAGCAGCTCGTCCCGCTTGCCGGGCTGCAGCCTGTACTTGACCGCGACGATGATCGCCATGATGGATGCCTCGCTTCTTGTCAGTGTCCTCGGAGGAGAGCTTCGCGCCTGGCGCGTTCAGCCCAGGGCCTTGCGGATCTCGGCCACGCGTTCGGGCGTGAATACGCCGCTGCCCAACAGGTCCAGGATCGACAGCACGCTGCCGCGCGAACCCCAGCTGCCTTCGTCGATGGTGCGGAACGTGGTCCACCAGGCCGGCGATGGCTGCTCCATGGCGCACGCCTTGGCCATTGCGCCCAGCACGTTCTCGGTCACCTGCTTGCGCACCGGCGTCGGCCAGGCCGCATCCATCACGCAGATGTCGAAGGTGGCGACGTCGGGCGCAGGCGACTGGTCGCAAAGCAGCCGGCCGCCGATCGCCATGCGATCGGGCGTGCGTTCGACGAAGTGCACCTGGAAGCCGATGCGGGCTGGCGGCGCGAACTGGCCGACCTCGGGGACGAGCACCGCGTCGGTCAGCGACAGGGCGAGTTCTCGCCGCTGTTCGAGAGAAAGACGGCCTTCGGAAGTGGTTACGGTAACGATGGTCATGGCGGGATCAGTGGACGAGATTGAACGAGGCGGTGGCCGGAGCTTCAGCGGCCCTGGAAGCGGGCCTCGCGCCGTTCCATGAACGACTGAAGGCCTTCCTTGAAGTCGGCGCTGGCGAAGACCTGCTTGCGGATCTCGGGAATGGCGGCGATCGCGGCGGCCTCGCCCTGCTGCACGTACGTCAGCGCCGCCGCCTTGGTGGCGCGCAGGCCGACGGGCGCACAGGCGCAGATGCGGCGAGCGATGTCGAGCGCGCGCTCGCGGTGAGCGCCGTAGGAATGAACCTCCTGCACCAGGCCGACCTCCAGCGCGCGCTGCGCCGAGAACTCCTCGCACAGGAACAGCAGGTGCATCGCATTGCCCCAGCCCATGCGCTGCAGGTAGCGGAAGTGCGCCCCGCCCAGCGGCGCAATGCCGCGTTTGGCCTCCAGCTGGTGAAAGCGCGCCGTGTCGGCCGCAATGACGATGTCGGCCGCGAGCATCATCTCGATGCCCACTGTGTAGGTGATGCCGTGCACGACGGAGATCACCGGCTTGCGGCAGCGCCGGCCCAGCCCGAGCGGATCCACCTGCTGCGGCGGGATCGGCTTCGCGGTCGCGCCCGGGCCGAAGAACTTCGGCATGTCCAGCCCCGCGGTGGTGTGCTCGCCCGCCGGGTCCAGCACGGCCACCCAGAGCTCGTCGTCATCGTCGAAGGCCGTGAGGTGCTGCGACAGCTGCTGCATCATTTCCGGCGTGATGGCGTTCTTCTTCGCCGGGTTGTCCAGCGAGATCACGCATACGTGGTCCTGGACCGACATTTGCACCTGCGGCGCGATGGTTTCATCTGCCATGGCGGGTTCTCCTTGGGCTGGGTGTCGTCATTTCTATGTCAAGTGTCATACTAATTTTCATCATACACTCCCTATGACATTCGACATAGAGAAGAACCCGCATGTCCTCCACCACCAGAGACAAGATGATCGCCGGCGCCGCCGACCTGCTGAGCCGGCGCGGCGTGCACGCCACGAGCCTGCGGACCGTGGTGCAGCACACCGGCACGCCGCGCGGCTCGCTGGGCCATCATTTCCCCGGCGGCAAGCAGCAGCTGCTGGAAGAGGCGGTGCGCCACGCCGCCGAGAGCGTGGCGGTGCCGCTGGAAACGCTGATGAAGGAGCGCGGCGCGGTGGAAGGCCTGCAGGCCTTCGTCGGCTGGTGGCGGCGCATCCTCGAGAGCTCCGGTTTCGAGGCCGGCTGCCCTGTGCTGGCGGTGGCGGTGGAACCCATGGCGGACGAAGAGGACGCCGCATCGGGGGAGCACCTTCGCGAACTCGCTCGCGAGGCCTTCGAGCGCTGGGAAGCCATCCTCGCCGCCGCGCTGCGACGCGAGGGCGTGGCCGCAGGCCGCGCGCAGCGGCTGGGGGCGCTCACCGTGGCTGCCATCGAAGGCACGGTGGCGATGTGCCGAGCCTCGCGCAGCACGCGGGCGCTCGATGATGTGCAGCTGGAGCTGAAAGCCATGCTGATGGCGGCGACCGCGCGCTGAACCTCTTCCGTGCGGCAGGGCGAGACCTTGGGCGTTGTCACGAATGACCTATTCGTTTCGAGCGCCCGAGATCTTCACGAGCTTCTCGATGAGAGGCCCCGTGGCATCGAAGTTGCGACGAAAGTCGGCTGCACTGCCGCCAACAGCGTCCATCCCCAGCTCCTCCAGCCTTGCCTTCATCGCGGGGGTATGCGCTATTTCGCGTGCGTGTTTCTCGAGCAGTTCGAGGACCGGCTTTGGCGTTCCTGCGGGAGCCGCCAGCACGAACCAAGACATGGTCACAAGCTCGGGATCAGGGAAGCCTTCCTCTTTCATGGTCGGCACGTTGGGCAACCCCTGCAGGCGCTTCTCGGAAAGAACCGCAATCGGCCGCACCCTGCCGCTTTGGATCAGTGGAAGCATGGGCGCGAGCGTTCCCATTCCCCAGGGCACCATTCCCGCCGCAAGATCCTGGGCAAAAGGCGCCTCGCTCTTGTAGGGCACGTGGACCATATCAAGGTCTTGAGTCTTGCTCAGGTACGCTGCCGTGAGATGCCCACCCGAGCCTGTGCCAAGGGATCCGTAGCTGAGATGTCCCTTCTCCTTTCTTGCCCATGCAATGAACTCCTTCATGTTCCTTGCGGGCACATCCTTGTTCACCACAAGGATCATCGTGTTGGTCGCAACCTCCGAGATCACCGCCAGATCGCGCTTGACGTCGTATGGAACGTTGTTGAAGGTGTGCTGCGCGTAGTAGATCGGCGACGAATAGGTGAACAGCAAGGTATGGCCATCCGGGGCTGCCTTGGCAACCGCTTGCGTTCCGATCATTCCTGAGGCGCCTGCCCTGTTGTCCACAAGCACCGGCTGGTTCAGCCGCTTCTTGAGCTGTTCGGCAAACACCCTGCCCAGAATGTCCGTTCCCCCGCCGGGCGCGGCCGGCACCACCAGGGTCACCGGCCTGGTGGGGTAGCTCTGGGCCGATGAAAAGCCGCTGCAGGCGAGGGCCGCGGCCGCGATGACGATCTTGATGAATTGCATGTTTGTCTCCTTCGGTTGCTGCGCCGGTTCGTATGGCGGGCAGCGATTCTTGTGAACGTGAATGCCAGCGCGGTCGTCTTATTCGCCGGTGCCCAGTCCGTAGTAATCCCGCACGCGCGGATCGCGGTTCCTGCCAGGCTCGAACACCTCGAGCAGCACATCGTCCGGTGCCTTGACCATGAAGTAGCCGCCGCCGGAGTGCTCGCGCACGGGGTTGGGCAGATGCAGGCCCGCCGCCTTCATGCGCTCGTAGACCTCCTGCAGGCCGACCACCTGCATCCCCAGGTGATGCACGGCATTGCGGCCCAGATCGCGCGGCGATTGCTCGTACAGGTGCATGGCGCCAATGCCGATCTTCATGAACACGTTGCGTGCACCGCCATAGTCGCCGTCCCAGGTGACGCGGGCATCGAACCACTTTTCATAGAACGCGATGGTCTCGTCGATGTTCGACGCGAACAGGTGGACGTGCTGGAGGTGATAGCGATCGCCCAGACCATAGGGGCGGCTGCGGCTGGGCCCCAAGCTGGAGGTGACTTCTGTCATGCTTTCTTTCTCTCTGTTGGCGTGGTTTGGAACGATGGCGGCCTGCTTCACTTCTTCCAGCGCTTCTGGTCGCGCAGGTCGTGCAGGCCGGGAAGATCGGCGCGAAAGCCGTCGGGGAAGATGCGGTGCTTCTGCACCTTCTGCGTGCCGGTGATCGGCAGTTCGTCGACGAAGCAGATCCAGCCGGGTGGCTTGTAGTAGGCAAGCCGTTCCGCAGCAAACTGATGCAGCGCCATGGCCAGGGAATGGTCGCGGGCCGTCCCAGCGGCCGGAATCACGCAGGCAAGAACCTCCTCGTCGCGCAGATCGTCGGGCACCGCCATCACGGCGACCTGCTTGACCAGCGGGCTGGCGGCCAGCACGGCTTCGACTTCCGCGCTGGAGATGTTCTCGCCGCTGCGTCGCACGATGTTCTTCTTGCGGTCGACGAAGGTGAACAAGCCATCGGTCGAACGCGTACACAGGTCGCCGCTGTGGAACCAGCCGCCGGCCCACGCGGCTTCGGTCGCCTCCGGGTCGTCGAGGTAGCCGCTGAAGAAGCCTTGGCGCGGGTTTTCTGTGGTGTGGCGCACCACCAGTTCGCCTGCGGTGCCGTCGGCCACTTCGTGCCCCGCGTCGTCGACGATGCGGGCCTGCAGCCCCGGCAGCGGTCGGCCGCATGCCCGCGTATGGATCTGGCGCGGCTCGCGGTCGACGCACATGAAGCGGCCGGTTTCCGTCATTCCCCAGACCTCGATGAGCGGGATGCCGAACCGCGTTTCGAACCGCTCGTGGAGCACCGGATCGACGCCCGCGCCAAACGCCACGCTCACACCCGAGTGCCGGTCGCGCTCGGTTTCGGGTTGCCCCAGCAATGCCGGGATCATGATTCCAAGATATTTGAAGCGCGTCGCTCCGGTGTCGGCGATGTCGTTCCACCAGTGCGTCGCGCTGAACCGTCCCGGCATCACATAGCAGGAGCCCGTCACGATGGCGGTGCCCAGCGTGTTGATCGCGTTCATGTGATAGAGCGGCAGCGGATTCATCTGCCGCTCCGAGCCGACTGCAAAGGCCAGATGCGGCGGCAGCTGGCGCGCATAGTCCGCCGCCGTCTGCAGGTAGTCGTTGCTCAGCACGCAGCCCTTGGGCCTGCCGGTCGTGCCTGAGGTATAGAGGATGGCGGCCGCACGGTCCAAGGGTTTGGTTGGCACCGCGGCCGTATTGCCGCGGCGCGGCAAGCGGCGCAGCCCCTGCGGACCATTCGTGCTCAGCGGGATGGCGCGGCCCGAGGCTTCGATGGAACCCGCGAGCAGTGGCTGCAGCGCGGGCAGGCCGATCACCGCACCGCAGCCGGAGTGCCCGAGCTGGTAGGACAGCTCGGCAACCGTCAGGTCGGTATTCAGCGGCACCACGCAGGCACCCAGCGCGTTGAGCGCCAGATAGTGGAAGACGAACTCGGGCCGCGACTCGAAGGCCAGTGCCACACGGTCTCCCTCGCCCACACCCTGGTCCGCATACTGCGCCTTCAGCGCGTCGACCCGGCCGAGGACTTCACCGAACTGGAGTTCCCGTTGCACCTCCCATGCGTCGGCCAAGCGTGCGGGAACGGCCAGGAAGGGGTCGTTTTCGAATGCTTGCGCGGATTGGCGGAAGCGTTCGTACAGGCTTTGCCTGAGATCCATCGGTCGCTTTCTCTTTGCAAAGCCGCTTTCCGGCTTCGTCGATAGGGAGGGACCGCGGTCTGGTCATTGGCCATGGACCGCGATGGCGGCGGCATGATCCGGGATGTTGCGAAAGAACGCTCCGGAGCCGTTCGAGAACTCTAGGGAGGTCCCGGCGACTTTTCTTCCTACATCGATTCCTGGGCGGAATGCTGGCTGCGCTAGCCAGACAGGGAGTTGCTGCGGGCCTGCGCCTCGAGCCGGTGCTTCAGTTCCATCAGCAGTCCCACGGAGGGCGTCTTGCGTCGGTGATAGACCGTGACTTCGCCCGTCAGCGCATGCAGGTCGACGTCCAGCGCCGCCAACCCTTCGCCTGCGAGCGGCTGGAACGCTTGCTCGGGAAGCACCGTGATCAGGTCGCTTCGCCGCAGCAGCGGAATCATGAGCGTGGCCGAGGTGTCGGTCTCGACGCGCACGTCCAGCGCACCGAGGCCCGCATTGGCGAACATCTGTTCGACCTCGGTCCTGAGCGTCACATCGGAAGTCGGAAGCAGCCAGTGCGATTTCGACAGCTGCTCCAGGCTCGGGATGCTTCCTGCAAGCGGATGCCCGGCGCGAACCACGAGCCTGTAGCGCTGGGGTCCGACCCGCGTGCGCAGAACGTCGGGCGGGAGGTGCTGCACGCCGAAGCACACGGCCAAATCGAGCTTGCCTTCTTCGAGCATGCGCACCAGCTCTGCCGAATGCTTGACGCTCACCAGCAACTGGACCGGGTGCGGTCCCGGGAGCATGTCGGCCAGCACCGGCGCGGCCACGCTGCCGAGCAGTGCCGGCACGATGCCCAGCCGGATCGCCCCGCGCATCGCGGCCACTTCGCCGGCCATGTCGCGCCGCGTCGCAATCGTGAGCGCGCTGAGCTCCATGGCCCGCAGGTACAGGGTCCGGCCGGCCGGCGTCAGTGCGAGCGAACGCCCGCCGCGCTCCATCAGCTGGACACCGAACTCGTCTTCGAGCTTGCGCACGACCTTGGTGACGGCCGACTGGCTCAGGCCGCAGCGAAGTGCGGCCCGCTGAAAATTGCCGGTCTCGTGAACGGCTCGGAAGACATCCAGATCTTCAAGGCGCATCGAAGCAGCATAGCCGAGGCGCAGCTTGGAAGCTCATGGAGAAAGCGGCAACTTCGCCTCAGGCGTCGTCGCCCTTGAACCGTTTCAAACTCTTGAAGATCAGCGGAGCGACCAGCGCGAACAGCGCCAGCGCCAGCAGCGTGGCCGAGCCCGCGTGCTTGAAGAACACGAGGCCGTCGCCCAGGCTGATCTGCAGCGCGCGCCGGAATTGGCTCTCCGCCATCGGGCCCAGGATGAGTCCGACGATCATCGGCGCCACCGGGTAGTCCCAGCAGCGCATCAGGTAGCCGCAGATGCCGAAGGTCACGAGCATCACGAGTTCGACCGTCGACGGGTTCGCGGCCAGCGTTCCCATCACTGCGAACACGAGGATGCCCGCGTAGAGCCACGGCTGCGGCACCTTCAGCAGCCGCACCCACAGGCCGACCAGCGGCAAGTTGAGCACCAGCAGCATCAGGTTGCCGATGAAGAAGCTGGCGATCAGGCCCCAGACCAGATCGGCGTTGGTCACGAAGAGCAGTGGGCCCGGCACCAGTCCGTACTGCTGGAAGCCCGCGAGCATCATCGCGGCGGTGGCAGAGGTCGGCAGGCCCAGCGCCAGCAGCGGCACCAGCGTGCCAGTCGCCGCCGCATTGTTGGCCGCTTCCGGGCCTGCCACCCCTTCGATCGCACCTTTGCCGAACTCCTCGGGCTTCACCGCGAGCTTGCGCTCGAGCGTGTACGACAGCAGCGTCGGCACTTCGGCGCCGCCTGCAGGCAGCGCACCAATCGGGAAGCCCAAGCCGATGCCGCGCAGCCATGGCTTCCACGAGCGCTGCCAGTCTTCCTTCGTCATCCAGAGCGAGCCGCGCACGGCCTCGATCTTTTCCTGCACGCCGGTGAAGCGCGAGGCGATGAAGAGCGTCTCGCCCATCGCGAACAAGCCCACGGCCAGTGTCGTGATCGACACACCGTCGAGCAGGGCGGGAATGCCGAAGGCCAGGCGCGACTGGCCCGTGAGCTTGTCGATGCCGACCAGGCCAAGCACCAATCCCAGCGCAAGGCTCGTGATGCCGCGCAGCACCGAGTCGCCGAAGGTGGCCGACACCGTGACAAAGGCCAGCACCATGAGTGCGAAGTAGTCCCACGGACCGAACTGCACCGCGAAGTCGACAAGCCACGGTGCGAGCACCGAGATGCCGATCGTCGCGATCAAGCCCGCGACAAAGGAGCCGATGGCCGCCGTGGCGAGTGCAGGCCCGCCGCGCCCGGCCTTCGCCATCCGGTGCCCCTCGATCGCAGTGGCGATCGAGGCCGCCTCGCCGGGCGTGTTGAGCAGGATCGCGGTCGTCGAGCTGCCGTACATGCCGCCGAAATAGATGCCGGCGAACATGATGATGGAGCCGGTCGGATCGAGCTTGAAGGTGATGGGCAGCAGCAGCGCCACCGTCAGCGACGGGCTGATGCCGGGCAGGATGCCGACCAGCGTGCCCAGCAGCACGCCGATGCCGGCGAAAAGCAGATTGCCGGGCTGGATGGCCACCAGCAGGCCTTGCCCCAATAGCGTGAAAACTTCCATGTGGCCCCTTCAGCCGAGAAACAGGCGCTCGAGCGGACCGGCCGGCAACGACAGGGACAAGGCCCTGGTGAAGAAGGCAAACACGATGGCCGCGAGCAGAAAACCGATGGCGGGCGACTTGATGCGAATGGGCTGGCCGAAGGCCCGCGCAGTCGAAACAAAGAGCCAGGTCGAACCGATGACAAAGCCGCCGCCGAGCTGCAGGATCAGGATCATTCCGATGAGCCCGCCCAGCACCCAGCCCAGCGCCCCACGGTTGGTGAGCACGGCGCCGAGCTCCGACGCCTTCTTGCCGTGCAGCGCAGCGCGCATGCGCAGGGCTGCGACGAGGTGCGCGAGGCCGAGCACGACCAGCAGCAGCGCCACGATGCGCATCGCGGCGGTGGGCCCGACGCCGACCGCCTGCGCGGGCGCCATCAGCGTCACGTCGTAGCCGATGACCGCGGCCAGCCCGAACAGCCCGGCGCCTACCATGGCGGTCGCGTGCCAGCCCGGGCCGTTGGTTTCCGGATCGCTCATTTCACGAGGCCGATGGAGCTCAGCACTTCCTTCACGCGCTGCTGATCGGACTTGAGGAACGCGGCGAAGGCGTCGGCGTCGAGGTAGGCATCGTCCCAGCCGCGGGCCTTCGAAATCTTGGCCCATTCGGGCGACTTGAGGGCCTTGTTCACGGCCGCCACCAGCGCGGCCTTCTGCGGCGCGCTGATCGCCGGACCCGCAACCACGCCGCGCCAGTTCACGAGCTCGACGTCGATGCCTTGCTCCTTGAGCGTGGGCACCTCGACGCCTTCGATCCGCCTGGCTGTCGACACGCCGAGCGCGCGCAGCTTGCCGGCCTTGATCTGGCTTTCGAACTCGTTGTAGCCGGACACGCCCGCGGTCACGCGGCCGCCCAGCATCTCGGCCAGTGCTTCGCCGCCGCCCGAGAAGGGCACGTAGTTCAGCTTGGCCGCGTCGCCGCCGGCCTGCTTGGCAATGAGCCCTGCCAGGATGTGGTCCGCGCCGCCGGCCGAGCCGCCGGCCCAGACGACCCTGGAGGTGTCCGCCTTCACGGCCGCAGCAAGATCCTTCAGCGTCTTGTGTGGCGAGTTCGCGGGCACCACCACCACCAGCGGATCGCCCGTCATGCGGGCGATTGGCGTGACAGCGTCCAGGCCGACCGGTGCCTTGTTGGTGAGCACGGCGCCCACCATCGTGATGCCCATCACCATCAGCTGGTTGCCATCGCCCTTTGCGTTGTTCGCGAACTGGGCCAGGCCGACCGTGCCGCCCGCGCCAGGAACATTGACGACCTGCACGTTCTTGGCTGCGCCCGTGGCGGTGAGCACCTGCTGCAGCGAGCGCGAGGCGCTGTCCCAGCCGCCGCCGGGGCCGGCCGGCGCCATGATCTTGAGGTCGAGGGGTGCCTGTGCCATGGCGGGCGCGGCCGCGAAGCCGAACAGCATGGCCGCGATGGAAGCGGCGAGCAGGGCGCGGCGATTCGAGTTGGACGAGAGTTTCATGAAGGTCTCCTGTGGATTTGATGGGGGCTCATTCCGCGACGATCCGGGCGCTGTCGACGATGTGCGCGTACTTGACGGATTCGGTCTTGATGAAGTCGCGGAACTGGGTTTGCGAGAGCGGCATGGGCTCGCCGCCTTGCTCGCGCAATCGCTTGATCAGCTCGGGGTCGCGCAGGGCAGCGGTGACTGCCTCGTTGAGCTTCGCCTGCACGGCAGGCGGCGTTTTCGCGGGTGCAAAGAGACCGAACCAGTTGTCCAGGTCGTAGGAAGCCGTGGGTGCGAACTCCGCGATCGCCGGGATGTCCGGCGCAAAGCCGGCGCGCCTGGCCGAGGTCACAGCCAGTGCCTTCACCCGGTTGCCCTTGATGAAAGGCGTTGCACCGGCCAGGCTCACGAAGGTGATGTCGACATTGCCCGACGCCACGTCGACCAGCTGGTTCGACGCACCCTTGTATGGCACGTGCTGCATCTGGATGCCGGCGAGCGACTGCAGCAGCTCGCCATTCAGGTGCTGTGGGTTGCCGATGCCGCTCGTGGCATAGGTCACCTTGCCCGGGTTCTTCTTCGCGTAGGCCACGAGCTCGGGCAGGTCCTTTGCCGGGAACGATGGATTCGCGACCAGCACGTTCGGCACCCGCGTGACGGCCGTGATCGGCGCCAGGTCCTTCTTCGGCGAGTACTGCATCTTTGTCTTGTAGACCAGCGGATTGATGGCGGTCTCGCCCGCCGAACCCAGCAGCAGCGTGTAGCCGTCGGGAGCGGCCTTTGCCACGAAGGCGGCGCCCAGCATGCCGCTCGCGCCGGGCTTGTTGTCCACCACGACCGACTGCTTCAGTGAAACGCGCAGCTTCTCCGCCAGCAGGCGCGCCATCGCGTCGACGCCGCCGCCGGCAGAGAAGGGGACCACGATGGTCACGGGCCGCGTGGGGTAGTCCTGCGCAAGCGTCGACAGCGGGAGGGCGGCGAAGGCCACCGTGGCGCACAGCAGCGCCCGGCGTTGGATCGAATGCATCTGGGTTGTTCCTTGGTTCTGAAAATGGGCTGGGTGTGGGAGCCGGGTCATGCAGAAAAGACCATGCAGACCGGGCTGCCTGACCTGACCGACGCGCCTGTGGGCTTGAGCGTGCCGGTCGAAAGGTCGACGGCCAGCGTCACGATGGAGTCGCTGTCCTCGTTGAGCGCAAACATGAAGCGGCCGTCCGGCGAGAGGGTGAAGAACCGTGGCGTCTTGCCTTGCGTGGGTTCGGCCTCGATGAACTTCAGCGCGCCGGTGGACGGGTCGATGCTGAACACGGCGATGCTGTCGTAGCCGCGGTTGGAGGCATACAGGAAGCGCCCCTGCGCGTCGATCTGCAGCTCGGAAGCGCGGCTGTTGCCGGTGAAGTTGTCGGGCAGCGCAGACAGGACCTGGAATGGCGCAAGTGCGCCGGTTGCGGGAGTGACGCGATAGGCCGTCACGGTCGAGTCGAGTTCGTTGACCACATAGGCGAACGGCGCCTTGGGATGGAAAGACAGGTGGCGTGGCCCTGCGGTTTCGCGCGTGGCGACGAACGGCACCGGCGCGGGCGTCAGGCGGCCTTCTTCAAACCGGAAGCTGAACACCCGGTCCAGCCCCTTGTCCGGCACGACGACGAAGCGGCCGCTCGGATCGAAGGGATTGAAGTGCGGTTTCGCCTGCTTCTGTTCGATGCGGTGTGGTCCGATGGGACCGTCGAGCCTCACGAGCTGGGTCAGCCCGCCCAGCGAGCCATCGACGTTCACGGGCAGCACCGCCAGGCTTGCGCCGATGTGGTTCGACACCACCAGGAAGCGGCCCGTCGGATCCAGCGCCAAGTGCACCGGGTTCTTGCCCTGCGTGCTCTGCCGGTTGATGAAGGTGAGGAGGCCCGTGCTGCGGTTCACCTTGAAGGCGCTCGCTTCGCTCTCGTCGCCGTGCACGGCGTAGAGGAATTCGCCGTTGGCACTGAGCGCCAGGAAGGACGGATTCACGAGGTTCCTGACGACGTCGACGGGCTCCAGCGTTCCCTTCGCGGAATCGACTTTGAAGATGCTGATGCCCTCGCCACGCGCGTTGCGCTCTCGGGTGGTGCGACTGCCAACGTAGGCGTACATGGGGTGTCCTTGGGTTGATGAAGCCTGGGTGGGCTTGAAGGCCGTCGAGGCGCACCCGGCAAGCTGGCCAAGCAGGGCAGAACCACCGAGGGCCAGACCACCCAGCAATGCGCGGCGGCGGCCTGCTTGGGTGGATGGCTCGGGCGGAGAGAGGGGCGAAAACATGGTGGCGGGCGCTTTCGACGGGCTGTGGTGCGGGACTGAATCGGGGCTGAGGGTTTGCACTTAATTGCATTTTATGAATGAAAAATGCAAAATAAGAATCATGGAAAACACTGAGACGCCCTGCATGCGGTTTGTCGCGGCCGGGCAGGACTACCTGGCCGTCGATCTGCCGGCGCTCTGCAAAGACAAGCTCAGTCGCTTGCCCGTGGTCTTGCGCCTGCTGATGGAAAACGTCGCGCGCAACATGGAAGGCGCCGAGAAAGACGCCGCTCTGGCAGCGCTTCTCGCGTGGACCGACACCGGCACCAGCGAAGCGGAAATCGCCTTCCAGCCCGGGCGCGTGCTGATGCACGACACGACCAGCACGCCCGCGCTGGTGGATCTGGCCGCCATGCGCAGCACGCTGTCGGAGGCCGGTGTCGATCCGTCGGTGCTGAACTCGAGCCTGCCGGTGGATGTGTCGGTGGACCACTCGCTGGCGGTCGAGGCCTTCGCGCGCAAGGACGCACCCGAGGAGAACATGGCGATCGAGGTGCGGCGCAACGCGGAGCGCTACGCATTCCTGCGCTGGGCCTCGAAGGTGCTGCGGGGCGTGCGCATCAATCCGCCCGGCACAGGGATCATGCACACCATCAACCTGGAACAGCTGGCCACCGTGGTGACGCTGCAAGAGCGTGATGGCTTGCGCTGGTTGGTGCCGGACATGATGATCGGCACCGACAGCCATACGCCCATGGTCAACGGCATCGGCGTGCTAGGCTGGGGCGTGGGCGGACTCGAAGCCCAGACCGTGATGTTCGGCATGCCAACCATGCTGCGTATTCCCGATGTGATCGGCGTGCGACTTACCGGTGCGCTGCGCCCGGGCGTGCTGGCGACCGATCTGGCACTCGTCGTTACGCAGCGTCTGCGGGCTATCGGGGTCTCCGGCGAGTTCGTGGAGTTCTACGGCCCCGGTGTATCGACTTTGACCGCAGGCGACCGCTGCGTGGTGGCCAACATGGCGCCGGAGTACGGCGCGACCACGGGCTTCTTTCCGGTCGACCGCCGCACGCTCGACTACCTGCTGGAGACCGGCCGAACGCAGGCTCAAGTCGAACGCGTGGAAACGTACACCCGCGCGGCCGGCTTGTGGTTCGACCCTGCAGCGCTGCCGACCTACACGCGCGGCCTCCACATCGCGCTGGAGACGGTCGACATGCACATCGCGGGCCCGCGTCGCCCGCAAGACCTGTTGGGGTATGGCGATGCCGCCTCGGCCCTGGCCGCGCTCGCCTTCGAGCCGAAGGCTGTCGATACCCAAATGCCCCGATACCCGGTTGCCATTGCAGCCATCACGAGTTGCACCAACACTTCCGACCCGCGCTTGCTGATTGCCGCCGGCCTCGTCGCGCGCAGGGCGCGCGCGCTCGGCCTGAAGGTGCCGCACTGGGTCAAGACATCGCTCGGGCCGGGCTCGCCCGCGGCAGCGGCCTACCTGGAGCGCGCCGGCCTCACGACCGACCTCTCGGCGGTTGGCTTCGACATCGTGGGCTACGGCTGCACGACGTGCATCGGCAACTCGGGTCAGCTGCCCAGGGTGATTCACGACGCGATGGGCAGAGGTGCGATCCATCCGGTCGCGGCGCTGTCGGGCAACCGCAACTTTCCGGGACGGGTTCACCCCGACCTCGACCTTGGCTTTCTGATGTCGCCGCCGCTGGTCATCGCTTTCGCGCTGGCGGGAGACGCGGAGCGGGACTTGCGCGTGGACCCTGTGCAGATCACCGCCAAGGGCAAACCGGTTTATCTGCGGGACCTGTGGCCTTCGGCCGAAGAGATCGAAATTGCGCTCGCGCGTTCGCAAGATCCGTCGGATTACCCGCGCGCCTTTGCCATCGCCACCGGCAACCCCCTGTGGCATGCGCTCGCCGCACCGGACACCGAGCTCTACCCCTGGAACCGCGCCTCCACCGCGCTGCGCCGCCCCCCGTTCGCCGCCTTGTCGGAAGGCAGCATGCTCGGCCGCTACAGCGCGTACCCGCTCCTCGTGGTGGGCGACGACATCACGACCGACCACATCTCGCCGGCCAGCGCGATTCCCAAGGACAGCCTGGTGGCCGACTTCCTCGTGGCGCGCGGCGACGACCGCGACGACCTGAACGTATTCGCCTCGCGGCGGGGCAACTGGGAGGTGATGGTGCGGGCAGCCTTCCACAGCAAGACGCTGAAGAACCTCCTGGCGCCTGGCGCCCCTGTGGCACACACGCTGCACGTGCCCACCGGCGAGGTGGTGCCGCTCTGGGAGGCCGCGCAGCGCTATCGCGCATCGGGCGATTCGGTCGTGCTGGTCGCGGGCGAGCGATACGGCACCGGCTCATCGCGCGACTGGGCCGCCAAGGGCCAGCGGCTGCTGGGTATTCGCGCTGTGCTGGCCAACAGCTTCGAGCGCATTCATCGTTCCAACCTGATCGGCATGGGCGTGCTGCCACTGCGCTTGCCTGCGGGCATGACGCCTGTCACGCTCGGGCTGGCTCCGGGCGATTGCATCGAGGTCGATGCGCAGCCCGAAAATATCCGCCCGCGCGGCCCTGTTGCCGTCACGCTGCGCCGCGCCGGTGGCCGCACGGAGTGCTTCGATGTGGTGGCGGCGGTCGAGACGAAGCTGGAGGTCGAGCTTCTGCAGGCTGGTGGCGTCATTCCGTCAACCCTGCAAAAAATGATGAAGAAGCATGGCGCGGCAGCCCTGCCTGCCGCGTAGATAACCGGAATCGCTGGAGAATCCGCCCATATGCGGACCGATCAATCCATTCCCTCGCAAATTCTCGACCTCATCCAGGCAGACGCCATGCCGGCTGGCACTCATCTGCCGGCGCAGCTTCTGGCTGACCGACTGCGGGTGTCGCGCTCTCCCGTGAACGAAGCGCTGTCGCTGCTGGCCGAGAAGGGCGTGCTCATGCGCCAGCCCAATCGGGGCTACTTTCTGGTGAAGCCCATCGAGAATGAGGCGAGGGCACTCGCCGGCGAGCTGGGCCTCGAAGAATCCGACGTTGTGACCGAGGTGTACTTCCGCATCGCAGACGATCGATTGAGGGGGCTGCTGCCCGACGTGTTTCCTGAGGCGCTCCTGAAGCAACGCTACGGCCTCACCCCCGTGCAGCTGAATGGCGTGCTCAGTCGCATTGCCAATGAAGGCTGGGCCGAGAAGAAGCCGGGCTACGGCTGGGTGTTTTCGTCGATGCTGACCACCGCCGACAGCCTGCTGCAGTCGTATCGGCTGCGCCTTGCGCTCGAGCCCGCCGCGCTGCTCGAGCCCAACTACCACCTATCGCCCCAGGTGATCGCGCGCTGCCGCGCAGCGGAAAAGCATTTGCTCGAAGGCGGCATCGAAACCGACACCGCCGATCAGCTGCACGACCGCGGCGTGCGCTTCCACGAATCGCTGGTCGAGGGCTCGGGCAACGCGTTCTTCATCGACACCATCCGGCGCGTCAACCGCGTGCGCCGGCTGCTGTCGTACCGCTCGATGCAGGACCGCAGCCGCTACAAGGAACACTGCCAGCAGCACCTGCACCTGCTCGACCTGCTCGAGCGCGGCCGCAACGACGAAGCGTCGAAGGCCATGCACCAGCACCTTTCCAGCACGCTGCGCAATCTCGCGAAGATCAGCAGCATCCTCAAGACCTAGCTCCATGACCATCGGTTCCGCCATCGTCCGGGCGTTCGCACCCACCGGCGCATTGCGCGCCTCCATCAACCTCGGGAACCCGATCCTCGCCCATGCGGACAAGACAACCGGCGCGCCCGCCGGCGTTTCGGTGGACCTGGCATGCGCCTTTGCGAAACGCCTTGGCGTCGCGCTGGAACTGGTGGTCTTCGATGCCGCGGGAAAGTCGGTCGAAGCGGTGGCCAACGAGCAGGCCGACATCGGCTTCTTTGCGATCGACCCGGTGCGCGGCGCGCAGATCGCGTTCACCGAGGCGTACGTGCTGATCGAGGGCAGCTATCTCGTCCGCGAGCGTTCGCCTTTGCAGCACAACGACGAGGTCGACCGCGAAGGAACCGCGGTCGCGGTCGGCAAGGGAAGCGCCTACGACCTCTACCTGACGTGCGAACTCAAGCATGCGCAGATCGTGCGGGCACCGACTTCGCCCACCGTGGTCCAGACCTTCCTCGAGCAGAACCTGGATGTGGCTGCTGGCGTGAGGCAGCAACTCGAATCGGACAGCCGCGTGCACGCCGGCCTTCGCCTGCTGCCTGGCCGCTTCATGGTGATCCGGCAGGCCATGGGAACGCCCAAGACCCGGGGCGCGGACGCGGCGCGTGCATTGCGGGTTTTCGTGGAAGAGATGAAGGCGTCCGGCTTCGTGGCCGATGCGCTGAACAGGCACGGCATCGAAGGCGCATCGGTGGCGCCGCCCGGGCCTGCAGAGGACGCACTCGAAGGCCGGCCTCTTTCCATCACCCAGCGCTCGGCCGGCCCGCTGCCCCCGCCGCTTCCACCAGGAAGCTGACCAGCGCCTGCACCCGCGCGCTGCGCCCCTTGCGCGTGGGCACGAGCACCACCACCGGGGCGGCGCCGAATTCCCAGTCCGCCATCACGCGCTCGAGGCGGCCGGCGGCCAGCGCTTCGGCGGCGTCCCATTGGGAGCGCAGCACGATACCGAGGCCGTCCTCGGCCCACTGGCGCGCCACGCTGCCGTCGTTGCTGACGAAGGCCGGGTTGATGCGCAGCGTCTCGCCCTTGCGGGCGCCGCTGCCCGCGGGCCGCATGTGCCACAGCGTCACGTCCTCGTCGTTCTCGCGGATGCAGATGCAGGCGTGGTAGGCCAGGTCCGCCGGGTTGCGGGGCGTGCCGTGCTCGCGCAGGTAGCCGGGGCTCGCGCACAGCCAGCGTTCGTTGGAGGCGAGCGGGTGCGCCACCCAGGACGAGTCGCGCACCGCGCCCACGTGCACCACCGCGTCGGAATCGTGCTTGTCGGGCCACGGCGTTTCACGCAGGTCCAGCTGCAGCCGCAGGGCCGGATGCAGGCGGGAGAAACGGGACAGCCACGGCGCGACATGCGTGCGGCCATAGCCGAAGGACGCGGCCACGCGCAGCGTTCCGCTCAGGCGCCGGTCGTCGCGCTGCAGGGATTCGCGCAGGCCGTCGAACTTCAGCAGGAGTTCATAGGCCTCGCGCCCGAATCGTTCGCCTTCCGAGGTTAGGTGCAGCTTGCGCGACGTGCGGTTGGCCAGCACCAGGCCCAGCGAGGCCTCGAGCTTGCGCAGGCGCATCGACAGCGCGGGCGGCGTGACGCCGAGCGAGCGCGCGGCCGCGCTGAGCGAGCTCTCGCGCAGCAGCGCGGCAGCCAAGCGAAGGTCTTCGATCTGCATCATTCAGCAGAGCTTAACTATTGATGACGCAAGAGTGAAGCTCGAAGATACCTTGGCGCACCTAAAGTGAGCGCCATGCAAAACACTTCGACTCCCAACACCGCGGCCGGGCGCTATCCCCGGGCCGTGCTGTTCGACCTGCTCACTGCGCTGCTCGATTCGTGGACCGTCTGGAACGCAGCCGCCGGTTCCGAGCAGATGGGCCGCGCCTGGCGCGCCGAATACCTGCGGCTCACCTATGGCTGCGGCGCCTACCTGCCCTACGAAGACCTGGTGCGGCAGGCCGCGGCCACCATGGGGTTGCCCGCGAGCGCCCCGCAGTCGCTGGACGACCATTGGGACGAGCTGCCCGCATGGAGCGGCGCCACCGAACTGCTGCGGGCGCTTCGGCCCCACTGCAAGCTGGCCGTGGTGACCAACTGCTCGCGGCGCCTGGGCCAACGCGCGGCCGAACGCCTGGCAATCGACTGGGACGTGGTCGTGACCTCCGAGGAGGCGGGCTTCTACAAACCCGATCCCAGGCCCTATCGGCTGGCCCTGGAGCGGCTGGGCGTGCAGCCGGCCGAGGCGGCCTTCGTTGCCGGATCAGGCTACGACATGTTCGGCACGGCCAGCGTCGGCCTGCGCACTTATTGGCACAACCGCGTCGGCCTGGCCCGGCCCGAGGGCGCGCCGCTGGCGGAGGTCGAGTCGCCCACGCTCGATGGTGCGCTGCCATGGCTGCGCGGCTTCCGACCGGCCGCTTCCTGATCCAACCCACCACTCCAGGACCTGCCCATGATCCGCTCCCTTCGCCTGGCCGGCAGCCTTGCCGCCTTCTGCGCCGGCTTGCTGGCCGCACCTGGTGCTGCCGCCCAGCCGTTTCCGAGCCGCCCGGTCACGCTGATCGTTCCTTTCCCCGCCGGCGGTCCCAGCGATGCACTGGCCCGCGCCGTCGCGCAGAAGATGGCAGCGCCGCTGGGCCAGCCCATCGTCATCGAGAACCTCGGCGGCGCTAACGGCGTCATCGGCCTGGCGAAGGCGACCAAGGCCGCCGCCGACGGCTACACCATCTCGTTCGGAGGCATCGGCACGCACGTGGCCAACCTCGCGCTGTACAAGAAGCTGGCCTACGACCCCGTCGCCGATTTCGCGCCCATCGGCCCCGCGGGCGCGGCACCGATGCTGCTGCTGGCCCGCGCCGACCTGCCGGCCAACGATCTGCGCGAGTTCAGCGCCTGGCTGGCGAAGCACAAGGACAAGGCCTCCTACGGCAGCGCGGGCGTGGGGTCGATCTCGCACTACGGCTGCGTGCTGTTGCTGTCTTCCCTCGGCCAGAACGCCACGCATGTGCCCTACAAGGGCGTTGCGCCGGCGGTCAACGACCTGATGGGCGGGCAGACCGATTTCATGTGCGACCAGACCACCACCGCATTGCCGCAGATCGCCGGCGGGCGCATCAAGGCCATCGCCGTGCTGTCGGGCACGCGCCTCGTGCAGTTGCCGCGTGCAGCCACCGCGGCGGAAGGCGGCCATGCGCTGGACGTGCGTTCCTGGAATGCCTTCTTCGCCCCGCGCGGCACGCCGCCGCCCGTGCTTGCCAGGCTGACCGGCGCACTGCAGCAGGCGGTGGCCGATCCGGCGCTGCGCAAGCAGATGGAAGGGCTGGGCGTCGACCTGCCCGCACCTGCCGATGCAACGCCCGCGACCGTCGCCGCGCTCATTGCGCGCGGCATCCGCGACGACGTGCCGGCCCTCAAGGCCAAGGGCCAATACCTGGACTGATTCGAAATGGACAACATGCAGAACTCCCCTCCAAACCTCGCCGACATCGACACCCCCGCCGCCATCGTGTCGCTTCCGCGCATGCAGCGGAACATCGCGCGCATGCAGCAGCAGGCCGATGCGCTGGGCGTGCGCTTTCGCCCGCACGTGAAGACCAGCAAATGCGCCGATGTGGTCGCGGCCCAGCTTGCCGCTGGCGCGGCGGGCATCACGGTGTCGACGCTGAAGGAGGCCGACCAGTTCTTCGCCCGCGGCGTGACCGACATCCTCTATGCCGTCGGCATGGCGCCGCACCGGCTCGCGCATGCGCTGGACCTGCGCCAGCGCGGCTGCGCACTGCAGATACTGACCGACAGCGTCGAAGGCGCGCGGGCCATCGCCGACTACGGCCGTGCGCACGGCCACGCCTTCGAGGTGCTCATCGAGATCGACACCGATGGCCACCGCTCCGGCATCAAGCCGGGCGAGGACCTGCTGCTCGAGGTCGGCCGCATGCTGCACGAGGGCGGCATGCGCCTGGCCGGCGTGCTGACGCATGCGGGCTCCAGCTACGAACTGCACACGCCCCAGGCCCTGGCCGCGCTGGCCGAGCAGGAACGCGCCGGCTGCGTGCAGGCCGCGCAGCGCCTGCGCGCCGCGGGCCTGCCGTGCCCCATCGTGTCGGTGGGCTCCACCCCCACGGCGCTGGAAGCCGCGTCGCTGGATGGCGTCACCGAACTGCGCGCCGGGGTCTATGTCTTCTTCGACCTGGTGATGCGCAACGTGGGCGTCTGCCGCACCGAAGACATTGCGCTGAGCGTGCTCACCACCGTGATCGGGCACCAGGCCGACAAGGGCTGGGCCATCGTCGATGCCGGCTGGATGGCCATGAGCCGCGACCGGGGCACGGGCAAGCAGCAGCGCGACTACGGCTATGGCCAGGTGTGCACCGTGGACGGAGTGCCGATCGAGGGCTACCTGCTGTCGGCCGCCAACCAGGAGCACGGCATCCTCTCGCGCGAGGGCGCTGCGGACCCGGACATCGTGGCGCGCTTTCCGGCCGGAACCCGGCTGCGCATATTGCCCAACCATGCCTGCGCCACCGGCGCGCAGTTTCCCGCCTACCAGGCGCTGGCCGAGGACGGCACGGTGCAAACCTGGGAGCGCTTCCATGGCTGGTGAGAACGTTGCCGAGTCCAACGACATGTCGGGCCCGGTCCATGTCGCAGTGCCCGCGCTGGCCAGGCCGGGCGGTCACTACAGCCATGCCGCCGTTGGCGGCGGCCTGGTCTTCATCGCCGGGCAATTGCCGATCACGCCGGCCGGCGAGCGCCTGGCCGATGCGGCTTTCGAGGTGCAGGCGGCGCAGACGCTGGCGAACGTGGAGGCGGCCTTGCTCGCCGCGGGTTCGGGCATCGGCAAGCTGCTGCAGGTAAGGGTCTACCTCGACGACATCGCCAACTGGCCGGCCTTCGACAGGATCTATGCGCAGTGGGCCGGACCCTCGCGCCCGGCCCGGGCCGTCGTGCCGACTGGGCCGCTGCATTTCGGGTTCAAGGTCGAGGTGGAGGCGATGGCGCTTGGGTGATCGGGCGGTTGCGGTTGAAGGCTTGGACGCTAGACTGGCGCTAAACGAACCTTAATGGATAGTGCAATATGCCATTGAGAGCATCGGACATTGTTCCCATCAGCGAAGCGCGCACCCGGCTCACCGAACTGGCCGAAGACGTGGTCCGCAGCGGCGCGGAGAAGGTGCTGACCAAGAACGGCGCGAGCTACGTTGCCTTGGTCGATGCACGCCGGCTGGACTACTACCATGCCCTCGAGTCGGAGCACGCCAGCCTTGTGCTGGCCGAGGACGCCATCACCGGCCTGCGGCAGGCCTTGGCAGGCCAGTTCGTGTCTGACGAGGAACTGGACCGGGCACTCGGTGTCGCATCGGCGCCGTGAGCATGCCTGTCAAAGCGCGCTACGTCGCAGGAACACATGCGTGGCCCTCTCGCCTGCCACCTGCCGTTCGCAGCGGTAGCCCAGCACCGGCAGGTCCAGGCCTGCGAACAGCGCCTCGCCCTTGCCCAGCAACACCGGACGCACGGCCAGGTGCAGTTCGTCGATCAGCCCGGCCCTCAGGTATTCGCGCACCGTCGCCACGCCGCCGCCCACGCGCACGTCGCGTGCGCCTGCGGCCGCTTGTGCCAGCGCGAGCGCTTCGTGGATGCCGCCCGTGACGAAGTGGAAGGTGGTGCCGCCGCGCATCGTCAGCGGTGCGCGCGCATGGTGGGTGAGCACGAAGACCGGCACGTGGTAGGGAGGCTCGTCGCCCCACCAGCCTTTCCAGCTTTCGTCGGGCCAGGGACCGCGCACCGGCCCGAACATGTTGCGCCCGAGGATCCAGGCACCCATCTCGGCAAAGCCTTGTTCGGCCATCTCGTTGTCGATGCCGGTCTCGCCATTGGCCTCGCCCGTCTTTTGCATCTGCTGCCAGACGCGCGTGGGAAAGAACCAGTCCATGAGTTCGGGACCGCGAACACCCAGCGGGTGCTCCAGGCTCTGGTCCGGGCCGGCGGCGAAGCCGTCGAGCGAAACGCCGAAGCTGCGCACGAGCAATCGGGCCATGGTGTCGTCTCCTGCAGGAAGAAGGGAGCTTCAGTTTAGCGCTGGCGGCGTCCCGACGAACCCTCGTTCGAGGCCATGGGCGTCGCGCAGAATGCGCGCATGAGCATCGAATACTTCGGCGTTGAAGAAGCCATTGCCGGCACCGGCCTGCGCATGGTGGTGGTAGGCCACATTCCCAGCCCCTGGTCCGAGGCGGCCAAGGGCATCCTGCATGTGAAACGCATTCCGTGGAAAGCGGTGCGCCTCGCTTATGACAGTCCGCAACTCAAGGAGTGGGCCGGCCAGCGCAACGCGCCCGTGGCCGTCTACAACAACGAGGCGCCGCGCTCGGGCTGGGCGGACATCCTGCTGCTGTGCGAGCGGCTCGCGCCGCAGCCCTCGCTGCTGCCGGCCGATGCAGCCGAGCGGGCGCTGATGTTCGGCCTGGCCCACGAGATCTGCGGCGAGCAGGGGCTGGCCTGGTCGCGCCGCCTGCAGCTGGTGCAGGCCGGCCTGGCAGGAGAGGGCGGCTTCGCTGCGCCGGCCGCCGCATACATCGGCAAGAAGTACGGCTTCAGTCCACAGGCGGGCGCGAGTGCACCCGCGCGCGTGGTGGCTGTGCTGAAGATGCTGGCGGCGCGCCTGAAGGCGCAGCAGGCGGCCGGCAGCGATTACTACATCGGCGCAAGCCTTGGCGCGGTGGACATCTACAGCGCGACCGCGCTGGCGCTGATGCGTCCGTTGCCGCACGCCATCTGCGAGATGGACCCCGCCACGCGCCGGGCTTTCGAATTCCGCGAGCCGGTGACCGATGCAGCGCTGGACGATGTACTGCTGCGGCACCGGGACATGGTGTACGAGCGGCACCTGGGACTGCCGCTGTCGCTGTGACGTGAATGCATTCACGACGCGCTTGTCCGCTCGTTCAGTGGCCGGCAAACCTCCAGCACCAACCCGCGCAGCCACTGGTGCGCAGGGTCCCGATCCAGGCGCGGGTGCCACATCTGCGACACGGTGATCTGCTCGGTCGGCATCGGCAGCGGGAACGAGCGCAGCGTGCCGCGCGCCCTCAGGTGTTCGAAGTAGGAAGACGGTATCAATGCAACCAGGTCGGTCGCGGCCGCTATCGACAAGGCAGTGCCGAAGCTGGGCACCACGACCGCGGTGTTGCGCACCAGGCCCATTGCCGCGAGTGCGTCGTCCGCCGGCCCCACGGTCCGGCCGTGGCGTGAAGTGACCACGTGGTCGCAGGCAGCGTAGCGCTCGGCCGTGATCTCGGGTCCGGCGAGCAGGGGATGGCCATCGCGCACCACCGCAATGAAGCGGTCGCGAAAGAGCGCCTGGACGCGGACCTCCGGGCCCGACTCGCCCAGAACGCCGATGTCCAGATCGAGCAATCCCTCGCGCAGAGGCCGGACATCCTTGTCGGGCTTGGGCGCAAAGCGCAGGCGAACGCCCGGCGCCTCGCGCGCGGCGCGGGCCACCAGCTGGGGCGCGAAGCCCTCGATGAAGCCGTCGTTGGCCCGTATCGTGAACAGGTGCCGGAGCGTGCGGGGGTCCATGCTCGCGCCGGCGGGCTGAAGCACCGCGCGCGACTCCTGCACCAGTTCCCTGACGCGGTCGCGCAATGCCAGCGCATGCGGCGTGAGCACCATGGCGCGGCCCGCGCGCACGAGGAGCTGGTCCCCGGTGGATTCCCGCAGCCGCGCGAGCGCCCGGCTCATCGCCGACTCGCTCAGGTCCAGGCGCTCGGCAGCTTTGGCGACGCTGCCTTCGGAGAGAAGTGCGTTCAACGCAAACAGCAGGTTCAGGTCGGCTTCTGTCGGCATGCCCGAAGCTAGCACGGCCGCGAGGATTTCGACAGGCGCCGCATGCAGGAACAAGCTGCGCGCCACGCGCTGTGCAAGCCGTGTGCGCAGTCCTACGCTGGACCCATGTTGACATCCACACTTCGACCCGACTCTTCTTCCACTGCTTCACGCACCGCCGAAGCCCGGGAGGTGAACGACGACGCAAAGGCGGTGCACGATGTCGACGGCCTGCCGCTGCCGCGGCGCTGCCTGGCCGTCGCCGCGATCCTTGGCGCGGGCGTGCTGGTGGTGCTCGATGGCGCCATCGCCAATATCGCGCTGCCCAACATTGCCCAGCAGTTGCAGGCGAGACCCGCCGACGCCGTCTGGGTCATCACCGCCTACCAGCTGGCCGTGGTCATGTTCCTGCTGCCGGCTTCTGCGGTCGGGGAGAGCTTCGGGTATCGGCGGGTCTTCGCGGGCGGCGTTGCGCTGTTCACCGCGGCGTCGGTGCTGTGCGCGTTGGCCCCATCGCTGCCATGGCTCGTGGCCGCAAGGTGCCTTCAGGGCCTGGGCAGTGCGGCCGTCATGCCGCTCGGGCTGGCGTTGCTGCGCTTCACTTATCCACGCCGGCTGCTGGCACGCTCGATCGCGTGGAATGCGCTCGCCGTCGCGGCTGCTTCAGCGGCAGGCCCCACCCTTGGCGCCTTCATACTCTCCGCGGCAAGTTGGCCGTGGCTCTTTGCGGTGAACCTGCCGATCGGCCTTCTCGTGCTCGCCGCCTGCGCGGGCTTGCCGAGCCCGGCGCGCTCGGTGCGCCGCATCGACGGCTGGAGCATCGCGCTCAACGCGGTCATGTTCGCCTCTTTCGTGCTGGGGAGCGACCGGCTGGTGGCGCAGCCGCTGCACGGCGGCGCGTTGCTTGCGCTGTCGGCCGCTTGCATGGTCCTGCTGGTGAGGCGCGAGATGCCGAAGGCGGCACCGTTGATCCCGCTCGACCTGCTGCGCGTGCATTCCTTTCGGATCTCGGTCATTGCCTCCGTGTGCTGCTTCACCGGCCAGATGGCCGGCCTCGTGGCACTGCCGTTCTACATCCAGCACGAACTCGGCCAGAGCGCGGTGATGGCCGGCCTCTTGATGACCCCCTGGCCCTTGGCGGTGATGCTGGCCGCGCCACTGTCGGCGCGCCTGGCCCAGCGCGTGCCCAGCGCCTGGCTGTGCGCGGCCGGCAGTGCGTGCTTCGCGAGCGGTCTGGCCCTGTGCGCCCTGTGGCCGCTGCACGGCAGCCCGGCCGTGCCGATCGCCGCGTTCACGAGCCTCGCAGGCCTGGGCTTCGGCTTCTTCCAGACACCGAACAACCAGAACATGCTGCTCTCGGCACCCAAGGAACGCAGCGGCGCCGCCGGTGGCGCGCAAGGCACCGCCCGGCTCACGGGCTTGACGCTCGGCAGCCTGTTGATGAGCCTGATGTTCGAGCTGCTGCCGTCCCACAGCGTGGTGCACTGGGGCCTGGCGATCGCTGCTCTGGTTGCGTTGGCGGGGAGCGCGGCGAGTTTGCTCAGGAGCAGCGCGAGGGATCGCGCCGTGTGATGGGTATCGGGAGGAGAGGGGTACGCCTGATGAAATCAAGCATCAGCGCAACGGCCTCGGCCGCATGGGTTTCGAGCAGCAGGTGGCCCGCGTCCAGGACATGGGCTTCCATCCTGGGCAGCGCACGCATCCAGGACAGGACCTCGGCAAGGTCGAAATAGATATCGTGCCTTCCCCACGCCATGAGGGCAGGGGGCTGCCAACGCTCGAGGTACTGGGCGATGGCGCCGAAGCGGGCGGCGTAGTTTCCGTAGTCCGCGATCAGCGCCCGCTGGGTGTCCATATGGCCCGGCAGGTTCATCACCCGCCAATCCTCTTCCCAGTGCTCAGCGGGGATGCGCTCGGCCACCTCCGGCGGAACGCCCGCGATGTAGGTGTCGCGTGTGCCCGCGAGCGTCAGGTGCGCGGTCGCCGCCGCCTGGTTTTCCGCGTTGGGCTGCGACCAGTAGGCCTGCGTTGCGGCCCATCCCGGTCCCCACCCCGTTCGATGTGCGTTGGCGTTCTGCACGATGAGGCCCAGGACTTTCCCTGGCGCCTGCATCGCGATCTGCAGGCCCACGGGCGCGCCCCAGTCATGCAGGTAGATGAACCGCGGCCCGATCTCGAGCGAGTCCAGCAGTTCGGCGATCGCCTGGCCGATGGCGGCAAACGACGGGGCCGGCAGCGGCTCGGATTCGCCGTGGCCGGGCAGATCCGGCGCGATCACGAAAGCGGCTTGCGACAGCGCGGGCACGACTGCCCGGAACAGCCGGGCCGAGTTCGGGGTTCCGTGCAGCAGCAGCAAGGCGGGTCTGGACGCCTCGCCCGCGGTGGTGAACGACAGTTCGGTGCCGCCGGACAGGCGGAGCCGTTCCGTCTTCATGTCATCGACCGTGCTGCTCGGCAGGGGCTTTCGCTTCGAGGCGGGTGGCTTCCTGGTTCCCATGCATGAATTCTGGTTTCAAGAAATTCGCCTCTTGTCAGCGCAGGCCGCTACAGCGTGTCCCGGCGACGCCCTCACCGGGCACTTCGACCCGTTCGGCTATAACCTCGATTCCGCAGTGCCGCCCAGGCGAAGGAGTTCTCGATGAGTTTGGATTTTACTTTCGGCCGCATGGCACTCGCCCTCTGCGCCGCTTCGCTCTTCACCGTGACTTCCGCGATGGCCGGCGAGGTCGCCAGCCAGGCGCCAAGCGGGAGCCTCGCCGTCCAAAAATTGGCTGCCCGTACCGGACCGGAGAGCGTTGTCGTGGAGAGCGCAGGGCCCTACGGCGTCGACGCGGAAAGCGTGAGGCGCCATCTTGCCAACACCTTGGCAGGGGATTCGGTGCTGGGGCCGCTACCGCGCAACAACGAGCGCTACAGCTTCGATGGAAAGCTCCGCACCTACGTCGTACCGGTGCGCCCGGCCATCGACAACCCCATCAACAGCTATTCGCCCTACGACAGCAGTTCGTTCCGCCGAGATGCCGTGGCCGCGGATGCGTCGAATCTCGGCTTGCTTCAGGCGGTGTTCAAGCGCCTCGCTGCGGATTGAACGAAGCGCCGGCGACGGCGCATCACCCGCTCCGCGCCGCGCACACCGAAGGACTCGCAGGGCCGGGCCACCACCGATGTTGCTTGATCGCGGCGGCCGGCCGGCCGGCCGGGCGGATTCAGCCGACGGTGTACGGCGTTTCGGGCACCTGCGTGTGGAAGCTGGCATTGAGCATGTTCCACGAGCGGATCGCGCAGACCGCGAACGAGAGGTCCGCGATCTGTGCGTCGCTGAAGTGCCGCTTCACTGCCTCGAAGTCCGCGTCGCTGGGCGTGCGATGCGGCACCGCGTTGACGGCCTCGGCCCAGTTGAACGCGGCGCGCTCGGCTTCGCTGAAGAAGCGCTCGGCCTCGCGCCAGCCGGCCACGGCGTTGACATGGCGCGGGTCCATGCCCTGCTTGAGCAGGTCGACCCAGTGCATGTCGATGCAGAAGGCGCAGCCGTTGATCTGGCTGATGCGCAAGTTCACCAATTCACGCAGGCGCTTGTCCAGCGTACTGCCGGCGACGTGGGAAAACTGGGTACCGGCACGCGCTGCCGCAGGCGCGAGGGCGTGATAGTCGAGTCGGGCTGAGGACATGGTGAGCTCCTTGTAGCTTGAGGGTTGAGGGAACAACACCTCCTAGACGAGCGGGCGCATTGCCTTGTGACAGGCGCCCGGCACTGCTCGACCATGCCTCGGCCACTGAGCGGCTATCGCCCAAAACATCATCAGCGCACCTTTTTGAAATCGTATATGATGAACATCATGCGAAATTCGAAACATCCCGTCCGAACGGCGGCCAAGGAAGCCTCGCACGAGCGCATCGTCTCGGCTGCGGCGCGGGCGATCCGCCGCAGCGGCTATGACGGAACCGGAGTCGCCGACATCATGAAGGAGGCCGGCCTGACCCATGGCGCCTTCTATGCCCACTTCGCCTCGCGCGAGGCCATGCTGGCGGAAGCAGCGGAGCGGGCCTGTACGGAGTCGGCCGCCATAGCGGCGGAGGCGGCTGCCAGCGTGCCCCGGGAACAGGCCCTGACCTACATGCTCCACGCTTATCTTTCGCGAGAAAACCTGGAGCAGGTCGAGCGGGGGTGCCCCCTGGCCGCGCTGGGTTCGGAAACCGCGCGCCAAACCCCCGAAGTCCGGCGAGCGAACACCCGCTACATCAAGGAAATGGTCGATCTTGTGGCCCGCCAGTCGCCGGATTGGGGGCAGGCCGGTGCCCACGAACGCGCGCTCGTGACCGTCGCCGCCATGGTCGGCACCCTGCTGCTGGCCCGCGTCGTCGACGAGCCTGCGCTGTCCGACAGCCTGCGCGAGGCTGCCTTGAAGCACCTGCCCATCGCCTGAGAACACTGGCACCCATCGACCTTTCGCTCGCCAGAAAATATGATGAGCATCATGCGACTATCAAACTGAAGGAAAAACATGAGCACGAAGAACAAGGTGGCCCTCGTGACAGGGGCCTCGTCCGGCATAGGCGAAGCCATTGCGCAGAAGCTGTCAACGGCGGGCTACAAGGTCTACGGCACCAGCCGGCGCGGCGGCGGCGAGGTGGGCCAGCGAACGTTCAAGATGCTGCCACTCGATGTGACCCAGGACGCGTCGGTCGATGCTGTGGTCCGGCAACTGATCCAACTGGAGGGCCGCATCGATCTGCTGGTCAACAACGCCGGCTTCGGGGTCGCTCCCGCCGGTGCGGAAGAGAGCTCGATTGCCCAGGCCCAGGCCATCTTCGACACCAACTTCTTCGGCATGGTGCGGATGATCCGGTCCGTCGTACCGCATATGCGTCGCCAGGGGAGTGGCCGCATCATCAACATTGGCTCCGTGGTGGGCTTCCTGCCTTCGCCTTACATGGCGCTGTACTCCGCCACCAAGTACGCGGTCGCCGGCTATTCGGAATCGCTGGACCATGAACTGCGCACGCAGGGCATTCGCGTCTCGGTGGTGGAGCCTCCCTACATCAACACGCCGTTCGAAGCGAACTCGATGCAGCCCGACACACCGCTGGACATGTACCGCGAGATTCGCGCGGGCATGGAGCAGCGGCTCAAGGATGGAATCGCGGGCGCAGAAGGCCCCGAGGTGGTGGCCGACATCGTGTTGAAGGCGGCCACGGCCACGCAGCCCAAGACCCACTACGCCCCCGGCATGGCCGGCCGCCTGCGCCTGCTGCGCAGGTTCGCGCCGGCCAGCCTGCTGGACGCCGGGGTGCGCAAGGATCTTCGGCTCGACGCGATAGCCCGCTAGCCGTTTCGCACTCCGTTCCAAACAACACTCCTTTTGAAAGAACACGATGACCTTCCAAGCACTGCTCGCCAGCAAGACAGGCGACAAGATCACCACCCGCGTGGTCTCGTTGAGCGAACAAGACCTCATGCCCGGGGACGTCGTGGTCGACGTCGACTACTCCAACGTCAACTACAAGGACGCAATGGCCATCACCGGCCGCGCGGAGGTCATCCGCCAGTTCCCGTTGATTCCCGGCATCGACTTTGCCGGCACGGTCAGGACTTCTTCCTACCCTGGCATCGCTGCTGGCGACCGCGTCGTCGCCAATGGCTGGGGCTTGAGCCAAACCCACCACGGTGGCTATGCGCAGCAGGCGCGCGTGAAGGGCGAATGGCTGGTCAAGCTTCCGGCAGCCTTGTCCACCAAGGACGCGATGGCCATCGGAACGGCGGGGTACACGGCGATGCTCTCCGTGCTGGCGCTCGAGCACGGCGGGCTCACGCCCCAGCATGGCGACGTTCTCGTGACGGGCGCCAATGGCGGCGTCGGTTCCATCGCCATTGCCCTCTTGTCCGGTCTCGGCTACCAGGTCGTTGCCTCCACAGGGCGACTGGAGGAAGGCGGCTATCTGCGCAAGCTGGGGGCCGCCGAGATCATCGATCGCCGGACGCTGTCGGAGCCGGGGGCGCCGATCGCCCGCGAAAGATGGGCCGGTGCCGTCGACTCGGTCGGCAGCCACACACTGGCCAACGTGCTGGCGCAGACAAAGTATCGAGGCGTGGTCACCGCTTGCGGCCTGGCCCAGGGCACCGATCTTCCGGCCTCGGTGCTGCCATTCATCCTGCGCAATGTGACGCTGGCCGGCATCGATTCGGTCAATGCGCCCCAACAGGTGCGCATCGAGGCTTGGTCGCGGCTGGCGCGGGACCTGGATCTGGACAAGCTCGCGCAAGCGACGCATGTGGTCGGCCTTGCCGAGGTGCCTGCAGCCGTCGAGCGATTGTTCGCAGGAAAAGTCCAGGGCCGTACGGTTGTCGACGTCAACGCATGAGTGCGCTGGATCAAGGAAAAACATGAGCGATCTGAATACTCACAAAGCTGCTCACGCCGGCAGGCGCGCGTTGGTGACCGGCGCATCCAGCGGCATCGGCGCGGCCATCGCGCGTGAGCTCGCGGCGCTGGGCGTCGATCTCGTGCTGACGGCGCGGCGCCGCGACGCACTCGAGGCGGTCGCCGCGACCTGCAAGGGCGTCAAGGTCGAGATCATCACCGGGGACCTCGGCAAGCCCGATGCCGCGCGTGCGCTGTGGGACGAGGCGATCGCCGGCGGCCCGATCGACATCCTGATCAACAACGCCGGGTTCGGCTACTTCCGCCGCTTCGACGAGGTCGACTGGGCGCGCGACGCGGAGCTCGTGCAGCTCAACATGACCTCGCTCGTCGCGCTCGCGCGCTGCTTCGTCGACGCGCGCAAGGCAAGCACCGGACCTGCGCACATGGTGAACATCGCGTCGACGGGCGCGTACCAGTCGGTGCCGAACATGGCGCTGTACGCCGCGTCGAAGGCGTTCGTGCGCAACTTCAGCGAGGGCCTGCATGACGAGCACCGCGGCACGCCGCTGACGGTGACCTGCGTCTGCCCTGGCGGCACCGAAACGGCCTTCCACGCCGCGTCGGGCGGGGGCGACTACTCGTGGATCGCGAACGCCTCGACGAAAAGCGCTGAGTTCGTGGCGCGCGCCGCCATCCGCGCGATGCTGCGCGGCAAGCGCACCGTGGTGCCCGGCCTGTTCAACAAGCTGTCGTGCCTCAGCGTGCGATTCGTGACGCGGCGGTTCGCATCGCGGGTGGCCACTCAGGTGCTCGGCAAGCCGCGGCTCGCGCTGCCGGCCCGAAGAGAGGCCTGAGAAGCGACGAGGCAATTCCGCCTTCTCGCCGGCGCTTCGGCCTCGTGCAGGTACGCCGTGAAGCCATCCTTGGCCGGCGGCACGGAATGGAGCAGCATCACTGCGCTGACCTGTCCGCGATGGCCCGCGCCGTGCGTCACGACATGCATGAGCATCTCCTCGCGGGACATGCGCCCCGGTGCGCCGTCGGTGAACGCGAAGTCGATACTTTCGGCCAGCTGGGCGGGGTCGAGCGTCGAGACATGGTCGATGTATTCCAGGTCGCTTCTCCGGATATCGGCGGCCAGGGCTGCGAGCGTCGGCATCTCGCTCAGGTTGGCCGACGGGTATGCGTGGGCTTCTCGCCGCAGGTGGGCGGCGAATATGCGGTCCACCACGTACGTGTGGCTCAACGCCTTGATGGCCAGTGCGGTGACCGGTGAGTGGTCGCCGAGCCCGGCGAGCGCCGTCAGCAGCTGGTCGTCGGCCCAAGCCTTGAAGCTGAAGAGGCGGTGCAATGTGTCGTGCATGTCATGGGTCTCCTGGGATGTTTGCGCGTCTGCCAAGAATATGAGCGATCATTCGCTTTTTCCACTCGCATTGACGGCTGCGGAACATGGCGAAAAAACCGGTCACCAAGCCCAGGAAAATCGCGGTCCAGGAGCGATCGCGCGCGACGGTCGGCAGCCTGATCGAGGCAACTGCTCGCATTCTGGTCAAGGAAGGCTTCGACAAGGCGAGCACCAACCGCGTCGCGGAAGTCGCGGGGGTGAGCATCGGCTCGCTCTATCAATACTTCCCCAGCAAGGAGGCACTCGTCGCCGCCGTGATCGAGCGCCACCAGCAGCAGATCATGCAAATGGTCCGCAGCGAACTGGCGCAGGTCAGGGCCCAGCCGCTGGACCAGGCGATACGCCGGTTCGTCGCGGTCGCGGTTGCAGCGCATCGGCTCGATCCCCAGCTGCACCGCGTGCTTGCAGAGCAGATCCCGCGCGTGGGAAGGCTCGAGAAGCTGGAGACTTTCAGCCGCGAAAACTTCAGCCTGTTCAGGGCCTACCTCGAGACGGCGCGGGACGAGCTGGCCGTCGACGACCTGGAGCTCGCATCGTTCGTCTGCGTCACCACGATCGAGGCATTGACGCACAACGCGGTGCTGCACCATGGCAAGGTGCTGACCGGCGATCGAATGGATGCGCTCATCGACGAGGGCGCACGCCTCGTGACCGGCTATCTCAAAGGCTAGCCCGAGGGTTCAGCGGCGCTGCATCGGGCAAGGCTGCCGACTTCTATCCATTCAGCACCAGAGACCCCTGCGGATATTGCTCGCACATGAAGTCGACGAACGCGCGGACCTTCGGCGCGGGAAGCCGCCTCGATGTGTGCAGGACCCACAGCGCGACCTCCACGCCCGAAACCATGCCCCACTGAACAAGTTCTCCGCGCGTGAGCTGGTTCCACGCGATGGACTGCGGGATCAGCGCGGCGCCGGCGCCGGCCACCGCGGCGTCGCGGATCATCAGGAACGATGAAAGCCTGAGCCTCGGGACCGGCTCCACGACAAGGCGTCCGTCATCGAGCGTCCAGTTGCCGCCCTGAAAGGTTGTTGCAACAACGCCGGGAACAGCGCTGACCTTGCCCTTGCCTCGCTTGGGCATGGGCACCGAGGGCGCGGCCACGACCACCAGCCGGTCCTTGGCGAAGCACCGGCCCACGAGGCTGCTGTCGGGGCTGGGATTGATCCGGATCGCGGCGTCGAACTGCTCCTCGACGAGGTCGACCAGGCGATCGTCCGCCACCACCTCGCAGCTGACCTCGGGATAAGCCGCGCAGAACTCGGCGCCGATGCGGCCCATCGCCAGCTGCGAGAACAGCACCGGCGAGGCGATGCGCAAGCGCCCGCGCGGCACCGACAGGCCCTCGCGCGCGGAGGTCATGGCGTCGGCCACTTCGTGCATCGGCCCTTCGGTGCGGTCCATCAGCATCTGGCCCGCCTCCGTGAGCTTGAGCCCGCGGGCGCTGCGCTCGATGAGCCGCACACCGAGCTGCTCTTCCAGGTCCGCGATGCGCCGGGACAGGGTCGCCTTCGATCTTCCGCTCGCGCGGCTTGCCTTTCCGAGGCCGCCATTCGCTGCGACGAGCGCGAAGTCGGTCAATGCGTTCAGGTCCATGTGTTCCGGATTTGAGACGAGGTGTTTTCATTTTCGGGTCTTCGTTTTGCGAATGCAACGGCCTATCTTCTCCCCATCGCAACTTCGAGATGAGGAAATTGAAATGACCACCAACACCACTACGCAACGCGCCGTGCTGATCAGGGCCTATGGCGGCGCGGCCGCCGCCGAGGTCGCCGAGATCGCGCGCCCCGCAGCCGGGCCGGGCCAGGTCATGGTCCGCGTTCGGGCCGCCGGCGTGAACGGCATCGACTGGAAGGTCCGCGAGGGCTTCGTCCGGGAAGCCTTCCCGCTGCAGCTGCCCGCCGTGCTGGGCATCGAGCTTGCGGGCACCGTCGAGGCACTCGGCCCCGGCGCTTCGCGCTTTCGCGTGGGCGATCGCGTCATGGGGCCGCTGGGCGGGCTCGGTGCCTATGCCGATGTCGTGGCCGTAGCCGAGGCGAACCTGGTGCGCACGCCCCAAGGCCTGGACGAGGTTCATGCGGCCGGCGTTCCGGTGGCGGCCGTGGCCGCCTGGCAAAGCCTGCACCACGCGGGTCCGATCACCGCAGGCCAGCGGATCCTGATCCACGGCGCCGCGGGTGGACTGGGCGGCTATGCCGTGCAGTACGCCAAGCGGGCGGGTGCCGAAGTGTTCGCGACGGCATCGACCGCGCACCTCGAATACGTGCGCAGCCTGGGCGCGGACCACGTCATCGACTACCGCACCGAACATTTCGAGTCGGTCGCGCAGGACATCGACCTGGTGCTCGACTACGTCGGCGGCGAAGTGCTCGATCGCTCGTGGCAGGTGCTGTCGAAGGACGGCGTGATCGTCGGCACGTCCTCGCCCGACATCCTGGCCCGCACGCCGTCCGGCCGACGCGGACTGTGGTTCATGAACAAGCCGGACACCGCCCTGCTGGAACGGCTGGTGGCAGAGATCGCCGAAGGCACGCTGATCTCCAAGCTCGGCGAAACCGTGGGCTTCGGCGACATCCCCGCGGCCATCGAACGCAATCGCACCGACCCGCGCATCGGCAAGGTGGTCGCGGACTTCTCGCGCTGATCGATCTTTTTTTATCCCTCTTCAACTTCCCAGGAGATTTTCATGAGCATTCTCGTCACTGGTGCCACCGGCACCATCGGTTCCCTCGTCGTCCAAGGCCTGGCCGCTGCCGGCGCCAGCGTCAGCGCGTTCGTTCGCACGTCCGGAAAGCAAGCCTTCCCGGCGGGCGTCAAGGAGGTCGTCGGCGACCTGACCGACGTGCCCTCGCTGCGCGCGGCGTTGTCCTCAGTGCGCACGCTGTTTTTGCTGAACGCCGTCACGCCCGACGAAGTGACCCAAGCCCTCGTCGCGCTGAACCTGGCGCGCGAGGCCGGCATCGAGCGCATCGTCTACCTGTCGGTCATCCATGCGGACAAGTTCACCGACGTGCCGCACTTCACCGGCAAGCACACGGTCGAGCGAATGATCGAGAGCCTCGAGATTCCGGCGACCATCCTTCGGCCCGCGTACTTCATGCAGAACGAGCGCATGGTGCAGCAGGTGATCCAGGGCCACGGCGTCTACCCGATGCCGATCGGCTCCACGGGCGTCGCGATGATCGACGCGCGGGACATCGCGGACACCGCCATTGCCGAATTGCTGCGCCGCGACCGCGCACCAGCGCCACTGCCGCGCGTGACGCTGGAGCTGGTCGGCCCCGAGCTGCTGACCGGCGCCTCGGTGGCCAAGGCCTGGAGTGCCGCACTCGGCCGCGAAGTGGCTTACGGCGGCGATGACGTGGCCGCCTTCGAAGGCCAGATGGCCGCGCTGGGCCCGTCCTGGCTGGCCTACGACATGCGCCTGATGATGGCCGGGATCCAGAAGTTCGGCATGCACGGTGAGGAGGGCGCAGCGGATCGCCTGCAGGCCATGCTCGGCCGTCCGCTGCGCAGCTACGCGGACTTCGTCAAGGAGGCGGTTGCCGCGTCGTAGGCGGCGCATCTCGCGGCAGGTTGCGCTTGTGGCAGAGCCAGACATATGCAACCATCGCGCCGCCGTGCGGCGAGGCGACAAAGCGCATCGCCATCACTCGTCGGGCGTCACACCAACAAAGGGGGCCGCGTGGATCAAGGTGTTCAAAAGAAGTCATTCGTACTATCGCGCGGATTGCACGCGGCTCCTTCGGTTCTCCTGATGGCGGCGGCGATGCTGGTTGCTGCTTGTGGTGGTGGTGGTGGCGGTGGGAGTGGCGGCGCGGTTCTTCCCATCGCCGGCATTCCACCTGCAAATGGCGGCGTGACCCCTCCGGACAATGGCAACTCCGACGGCTATCCGCATGCGTTGGAGTCCATCGGCACAGTGCGCCAGATCTACGACGGCGCACTCTCCCCTGAACTGGCGGTCAATACCTACCGCAACATCGACCGCTTGTTTCCCACGCGCACTGTCGAGCCCGGCGGCACGCCGTCTGCGTTGCCCGCTGCGGCCGCGCGGCTCACACAGGTGAACTTCACGGTGAGTGCTGCGAGATACAGCCTCGCCGACTTCATGTCGGTGAATCGTGTTGCCGGTCTGCTCATCCTGAAGGACGGCAAGATCGTCCATGAGACCTATCAGTACGGCAACACGCAACGCACGCGCTGGATGTCGATGTCGGTGGCCAAGTCGATCACCTCGACGCTGATCGGCGCGGCCGTGAAGGACGGCTACATTGCCAGCATCGATGACCAGGTCACCAAGTACGTGCGCCGGCTGGTGGGCAGCGCCTACGATGGTGCGACGGTCCGCAATGTGATGATGATGGCTTCGGGCGCGCAGTGGAATGAGACCTACACCAACCCGAACTCCGATCGGCGCCAATTGCTCGAGGCGCAGATCAGCCAGAAGCCGGGCTCGGCCATGGATCTCATGAGCAAGCTGCCGCGCGCGGCGGCACCGGGCTCCGTCTACAACTACAGCACCGGCGAAACACAGGTGGCCGGCGAGATCGTCTACAACGCGGTCAAGAAACCCCTGGCGCAATATCTCTCCGAGAAGATCTGGTCGAAGGCCGGGATGGAGGCGCAGGCCAACTGGTGGCTCGACTCACCCAACGGCGTGGAGATCGGCGGCAGCGGCATCAGCGCCACCTTGCGCGACTACGGACGCTTCGGCCTGTTCGTGATGAACGATGGTGTGGCTGCCGGCCAGCAGGTGGTGCCGGTCGGATGGGTCACGGACGCGGGCACGCCCAAGGTGCTGACAAGTGGCAACTCGATCAACTACGGCTACCTGTGGTGGATACCGCCGAGCGGCCCCTCGGCCGCAGACGGCGCCTTCTACGCGAACGGCATCATGGGCCAGCAGATCTACGTCAACCGCAAGGAAAAGGTGGTCATCGTCGTCTGGGGCGCGCAGACCGACCCCGCGGGAAACGGCACCTTGCCGGTGGTGCCGTTCTTTGATGCCGTGGTGGCGGCGCTCAAGTAGGCGGTGCGAATGTTCAGGCCAGCTGCAGCGCCCGCTCAGATCACGCCCTCGCGCTGCAGCCGGTCCAGCGCATCGCTGCCAAGGCCTAGCGCACCGTAGACCTCCGCGTTGTGTTCGCCGGCCGCCGGCCCGGTGCGCGGCGGCGCGGGCTTGAAGCCGGAGAAGCGCGGCACGATCGCGGGCGCGGGCAGCGACCCGAGGTCCGGATCGGGCAAGCGGATGATGGCTTCGCGCGCAATGAAGTGCGGATCGGCCATCACGTCGTCCACCGCATAGACCTTGCTGTGGGGAACGCCGCCGCGGGTCAGGGCCTCGGACAGCGCTGCCAGCGTCTGGCACTCGCACCAGCCGGCGACGATCGCATCGATCTCGTCGATGTTTTGCACCCGGTCCGGCGTGGTCGCAAAGCGCGGGTCGTGCGCCAGCGCCGGCTGGCCCATGGCCTGGCAGATGCGCTTGAAGATCGGGTCGGACGATCCCACGATCGTGACCCAGTGGCCGTCGGCCGTGCGGTACATGTTGGAGGGTGCCGTGTAGGTGGCCCGGCTGCCCGAGCGGCTGCGCGCCTGCCCCAGCACCTCGTGCTCGACCGGCAGCGCTTCGAGCAGCCGGAACATGGCCTCGGTCGCCGCGAGGTCGATCTCCCGGCCCGGTGCGTCGGGATGGCGATGGCGTTCCGCGATCGCGGTGGAGATGGCGAAGGCGCCGAACAGGCCCGCGATGACGTCGCCGAGCGGATAGTTCATGTGCTGCGGACTGCGGCCGCTTTCGCCGGTCAGGTGGGCGAAGCCGCTCATCGCCTCGAAGATGCGCGCGAAGCCCGGACGCTGCGCATACGGGCCGGTCTGGCCGAAGCCGGTGACGCGCAGGATGACGAGCCTGGGGTTGACCGACCACAGCGTGGGCGCGTCGAGCCCCCACTTGTCGAGCGTGCCGGTGCGGAAGTTCTCGACCAGCACATCGAAGGACGCGATCAGCCGCAGGAACAGCGCACGGCCCTCCGGCTTGCGCACGTCGAGCGACACGCCCTTCTTGCCGCGGTTCGAGACCTTCCAGAACAGCGCATGGTCCGGCGTGGTGGGCGAGAGCGAGCGCAGCGGGTCGTTGCCTTCGGGCAGCTCCAGCTTGACGACCTCGGCGCCCATGTCGGCGCACAGCGAGGCCGAGAAGGGCGCCGCGATCACGGTGGCCATGTCGAGGATCCGGATGCCGGCGAGCGGCCCCTGCGGCGTGGCGGGCGGTGGCGTGGGCTCGGCGGCGGCGGCGGTGTGTTTGAAAGCGTCGGATGGCATGCATCGGAGTCTGTTGGCGCGCTCCATTTGCCGCAACCCATGTTTCGACATCCTGAACGCGGTGCCGGCGCGCGCTATCGCAGGCCCAGCGAAAGCTCGATGCTGTGCGCCAGCGTGAGCAGCCGCGGCGCGGCCTCCCGGCGCATCTGCGCGAAGCTGCCGCGCCGGGTTGCCACGGCGCAGTTCAGCACGAACTGCATGCCGTCCACCAGGCCGTGCAGCGGCACGGCAAAGCCATGCCGGTTCGGCTGCCAGTCGGCACGGGCGCTGCAGAAGCCGTCGCGCGCCAGTTCTTCACGCGCCAGCTCGGCCGCCGCGGCATGGCGCTCGAACTCGGCCGGCGCGGCGACGCGGATCTGGTTCAGCACCGACAGCCGCTCTTCGGGCGCGGCGCGCGCGAGCCAGGCGCGTCCGATGGCCGTGGCCAGCATGGGAAGCGGCGCGCCGATGTCGGGCGTCAGCACGAAGTCTTCGCTGCTGCGCGCAGTCTCCACGTACACCATGTGGATGCGGTGGCGCAGCCCGAGCGAGACGGCGCCTTCGATCTCGCGCGCCAGCGTTTCCATCATCGGCCGCGCGACCGGACGGATGCGCATGCTGGCCAGCAGCGGATGGCCGAGGCCGAGCACAGCCGCGCCCAGCCGGTACCTGGCGCTGGCCGGGTCGCGCCGCAGGTAGCCGAGCAGCGCGAGCGTGTGCGTCAGGCGCGCGACCGTGGGTTTCGAAAGGCCGGTGCGCTGCGCAAAGTCCTTGTTCGCGAGGCTCGATTCGCCGGGATGAAAGCACAGCAGCAGGTCGATGCCGCTCGCGAGCGTGGTGGCGAACTGGCGGTCCTTGGTGTCCGCATCTTTCATGGCGCGGCATCCAGGTCGGCTTCCACGCTGCGCGCGAGCGCGACGAGGCGTGGGCCCACGCCTTGCTCGAGCTGGCGCGGGCCGAGCCGCGAGGTGAGCACGCCGCAATTGAGCACCAGCGTCTCGCCGTCCTGGGGAATGCGGATCGGCACGCCGACCGCCTGCACGTCGCTGCGCCAGGCGCCGCGCGACACGCAGAAGCCCTTGCGCTTGAGGTCGGCCTGCGCCCGAACAAGGTCGGCTTCGTACAGCCGCACCTGGCCCGGTTCCGATGCCTCGATCTGCGCCAGCACCGCGTCGCGCAACTGCTGCGGCGCGTGCGCGAGCCAGCCGCGCCCCATGGCTGTCGGCAGCATCGGCACGGCCGCGCCGATGTCGGGCCGCCATGCGCTGAGGTCGTGGCCGCGGCAGGTTTCGATGTAGACCATCCGCGTGCGGTCGCGCATGCCCAGCGAGACCGAGCCGCCCACCTCGTCGGCCAGCTGTTTCATGCGTCCGCGCGCGACTTGCCGGATGCGCAGGCTCGCCATCAGCGGATAGCCGATCGTGAGCGCCGTGGAGCCCAGGCGATAGCGCCGCAGGTGCGCATCGAAGACCACCAGGCCGCGCGCCGCCAGCGTGTAGGTCAGCCGCGAGATCGTCGCCTTCGACAGCCCGGTGCGCTCCGACAGTTCCTTGTTGCCGAGCGCGGGCTCGCCGACGGTGAAGCAGTGCAGCACCTGCAGGCCGTGCTGCAGCGTGGTTGCGAAGTCGGGGTCGGGGTGGCGTGCGGCAGGCATGGGGGGCTCGTGTGGCGCGGTGAATGCTACGTCCGGCAGCGCGTGCTGGCGAGCGGCGGCATTCAAGATAGAGAAACATCGTTTTCCATATGTCATGCCGCTGCGTAGTCTCCGGGCCCTGGCAAAGAATCAACCGGAGACTCCCCATGCGCAAGATGTTCATGCTCGCTGCCGCCTGCCTGCTGGCCGCGGCTTCCGCGGTGCACGCCGACCCGGCCGCCTATCCGGCCAAGCCGGTCCGCCTCATCGTGCCCTTTGCACCGGGCGGCTCCACCGACGTGCTGGCGCGGCTGCTGGCCGCGGCCCTCGTGCCCGAGCTGGGGCAGCCCGTCATCGTCGAGAACAAGGCCGGCGCCGGCGGCAACATCGGCGGCGACTACGTCGCCAAGTCGGCGCCCGACGGCTACACGCTGCTGATTGCGGCGGCCGGCCCCACGGTGATCAACCCGAGCCTCTACACAAAGATGCCCTACGACCCGGCCAAGGACCTGCGGCCGGTGACGCTGCTGATCCAGGAGCCCAACCTGATGGCGATCAACCCCAAGATCCCCGCGAAGACGGTGCCCGAGTTCATCGCCTACGCCAAGTCCAGGCCGAAGGAGGTCAGCTTCGGCTCGGCGGGCAACGGCAGCCCGTCCCACCTGGCCGGCGAATGGTTCAACCAGCTCACCGGCACCACGATGGTCCACGTTCCGTACAAGGGCACGGGCCCTGCGATGAACGATCTGCTGGCCGGCCAGATCGCGATGATGATCGACAACATGCCCGCGCTGTGGCCGCACGTGCAGTCGGGCAGGCTCAGGGCGCTGGCGGTGTCCACAGACAAGCGGGCCACGGCCGCACCCGAGGTGCCGACCGTCGCCGAGTCCGTCAAGGGCTTCAGCTTTGGTGCATGGAAGGGCCTGATGGTGCCCGCAGCAACGCCCACGGCCATCGTCGAGCGCCTGCACGCCGCCACCACCAAGGCGCTGGAAAAGCCCGAGCTTCGCCAACGGCTGCTGGCCCTGGGCGCGGAGCCGGTCGGCAACACCCCGGCGCAGTTTGCCGAGCTCATCAAGGCCGACACGGCCTCGTGGGCCGCGCTGGTCAAGTCCACCGGAACCAAGCTGGACTGAGGTCCGCGCGCATCCACCCCCTGAAGCAAGGAGCAACACATCATGCAGCGTGATCCCCAAGCGTTCGAGCAATTCCTGGGCAGCCTGCGCAGCTACGTGCGCGAGCGGCTGGTGCCGAACGAGGCGCGCGTGGCCGATGCCGACGAAGTGCCCGCCGACCTGGTGGCCGACATGGCGGCGCAGGGCCTGTTCGGCTATTCGATCCCCGAGGCCTATGGCGGCGCGGGCATGACGACCGAGGAGCTGGTGCTGGCGGCAATGGAGCTGTCGCAGTGTTCGGTGGCCTTTCGGGCCCGTGTCGGCACCAACACCGGCATCGGCTCCGAAGCGCTGGTGGCCGACGGCACCGAGGCGCAGAAGCGGCGCTACCTTCCGCGGCTGGCCAGCGGCGAGCTGACCGGCGCGTTCGCGCTGACAGAACCCGAGGCCGGCTCGGACGCCGTGTCGCTGCGCACCTCGGCGCGGCGCGAGGGCGACCACTACGTGCTCAACGGCACCAAGTGCTTCATCACCAACGCGCCGATCGCCGGCCTTTTCACGGTGATGGCGCGCACCGATCCCAACGACCTGTCGGCGCGCGGCGTCACGGCCTTCCTGGTCGAGCGCGGCATGCCCGGGCTCAGCACCGGGCCGGCCTACAGGAAGATGGGGCAGGCGGGCTCGCCCGTGTCCGAGGTGCACATGAACGACTGCATCGTGCCGGCGGAGAACGTCATCGGCGGGCGCGAAGGGCAGGGCTTCAAGACGGCGATGAAGGTGCTGAACAAGCAGCGCATCCACCTTGCGGCCCTGTGCATCGGGCCGGCGATCCGCATGCTGCAGGACGCCGTGGCCTTCGTGTCCACGCGCAAGCAGTTCGGCCAGGCGCTCTCGGGCTTCCAGCTGATCCAGGCGCTGATCGCCGACAGCCAGACCGAGATCCATGCAGCCCGCGCGCTGGTGCTGGACACCGCGCGCAAGCGCGACGAAGGCATCGACGTGACGATGGAGGCGTCGATCTGCAAGTACTTCGCGTCCGAGATGTGCGGCCGCGTGGCCGACCGCAGCGTGCAGATGCTGGGCGGCTACGGCTACATTGCCGACCACGGCATGGAGCGCTTCTACCGCGACGTGCGGCTGTTCCGGCTGTACGAAGGCACGAGCCAGATCCACCAGCTCAACATCGCCAGGCGCACGCTGGCCAAGGTCGGCTACGGCGGTGAAGGCGCCTCCTGATGTTCGGCTACAGCGACCGCCTTCCGGCGCTGCGCGAGGCGGTCCGGCGCTTCGTCGAGGAAGAAGCCATTCCGCGCGAACACCCGGCGCTGGCCCACGACCTGGATGCGCTCGAAGCCGCGGTGCGTTCGCTGCGCGCCAAGGCCATGGAGGCCGGCATCTACGCACCGCAGCTGCCGGTGGCGTGGGGCGGCCTGGGCCTGTCCTGGCGCGATCGCTCGGTGGTGCTCGAAGAGGCCGGCCGGAGCTTCCTTGCGCCATTGGCCATGAACTGCGCGCCGCCGGACCAGCCCAACATGATCAACCTGCTGGCCGACGGAAGGCCGGCGCAGCAGCAGCGCTATCTGGTGCCGCTCGCGCGCGGCGAGGCCCGCTCGTGCTTTGCGATGACCGAACCCGAGCCCGGCGCCGGGTCCGATCCGTCGATGCTGCAGACCGTGGCCGAGCGCCGCCCCGGCGGCTGGGTCATCAACGGCCGCAAGTGGTTCATCAGCGGCGCGGTCGGTGCCGCGTTCGCGCTGGTGCTGGCGAAGACGGGCGAGGGCGCGACGATCTTCATCGTCGATGCCGGCAACCCCGGCTACCGCGTGGTGCGCAACATCGCGAGCATCGATGGCTTCCAGATCGGCGGGCATGGCGAGATCGAACTGCAGGACTGCTTCGTGGATGACGGCGCGGTGCTGGGCGAGGTGGGCCGGGGCTTCGCCTACGCGCAGGCGCGGCTCGAACCGGCGCGCCTGTCGCACTGCATGCGCTTCATCGGCCGCGCCTCGCGCGCCATGGCGCTGGCGCAGGACTACGCCAACCGGCGCCACTCGTTCGGGCAGCCGCTCGCGCAGCTGCAGCAGGTGCAGGCGATGGTGGCCGACTCGCACATCGACCTGCATGCCGCACGCCTGATGACGTGGCACGCGGCCGCCAAGCTCGATGCCAAGCAAGGCATCAAGCACGAGTCGGCCATGGTCAAGGTGTTCGTGTCGGAAGCCGTGGGGCGCGTGGCGGACCGCGCCGCGCAGATCATGGGCGCGCTCGGCATGTCGGAAGACTCGCCCGTGTCGATGATCCTGCGCGAGATGCGGCCCTTTCGCGTCTACGACGGCGCGTCGGAGGTGCACCGCTCGACGCTGGCGCGGCGCATCCTGAAGGAATCGCTGCGTCCTTGAGGCCGTCACTCGCCGGCGGTCAGCAGGACGGTGCCGTGCGCGAGCACGCGGGTCCGGTCGTCCGATCCTTTCATGCATCCCTGCAGCTCGATGATGCTGCCGCCCTTCGGACGGGCCGCGATCGATGAAACGCTCCACTCGATCAGCACCGTCTCGCTCGCCAGCACCGGCCGCAGCAGATCGACGGAGAAGTTGATGCCCAGGACATTTCCCTTCTTCGCGAAATGCGTGGCGGTCAGCCCCATCAGCAGCGAGGTGGTGTGCGTGCCGCTCGCGATCATTGCGCCGAAGCGCGTGCTTCTTGCGAACGCCGCATCGTGGTGCAGCGGGTTCTCGTCTCCCGCGGCCAGGGCAAATGCCCTGACCTGTTCTTCGTCGAAGGTGTGGGTTCGCGAGAAGCGGTAGCCGGGCTCGACAGGTGCACCGGCAGCGGGCTCGAACTCAACCATGGCGCGCGAGGCCGGTGATGGCCTCCCGGCTTCCGGCCTGCTCGCGCAGGCGGAACTTCTGGATCTTTCCCGTGGCGGTCTTCGGCAAGGGGGTGAAGATCACCCGGCGCGGACACTTGAAATGAGCCAGCCGCTCGCGGCAGAACGAAATGATCTCCTGTTCGGAAGGCGCCGCAACGCCTGCCCTGAGCTCGATGAACACGCACGGCACCTCGCCCCATCTCTCGTCGGGCTGGGCCACAACGGCCGCATGCAGGACGGCCGGGTGCCCATGAACGACATCCTCGACCTCCACCGAAGAGATGTTCTCGCCGCCCGAAATGATCACGTCCTTCGAACGGTCGGTGATCTGCGCATAGCCGTTGCCATGCAGGACCGCCACGTCGCCGGTGCGGAACCAGCCGTTGGCGAGCGCCTTGCGCGTCGCGGCCTCGTTCTTGAAGTAGCCCATCATCACGGTGTTGCCGCGCAGCATGAGCTCCCCCGCGGTCGTGCCGTCGCGGGGAACCGGCGCCAGCGTGTCCGCATCGCCGACCATGAGGCCCTCGAACATGGCGGCGCGCACGCCCTGGCGCACCCGCAGCTTGCCTTGCTCGGCGGGTGCAAGATCGTCCCAGCCGTCCTGCCACGCGCAACTCACCGGCGTGCCGCAAACCTCCGTGATGCCGAACACATGCTCCACGTCGAAGCCCATCGCGAGCACAGCGTTCAGCACGGCCAGCGGCGGCGGGGAACCCGCGGTCAGTACCCGCACGCTGCGGGACAGCCTGATGTTCTGCGCCGAATCCGAGAGCATGGCCATCACGACCGGCGCTGCGCAGAGATGATCGACCTGGTGCGTGTCGATGGCCTCCAGCACCGCTTCGGCGGACACCCGGCGCAGGCAGACGTGGGTCCCGGCAGCCGCCGTCACAGCCCAGGTGAAGCACCATCCGTTCGCGTGGAACATGGGCAGCGTCCACAGGTACTTCGGCGCCCGCGGTATCGCCCAGTTCGTGATCTGCAGCAGGCTCATCAGGTAGGTGCCGCGGTGGCTGGCGACCACGCCCTTCGGGTCTCCCGTCGTACCCGAGGTGTAGTTCAGCGCAATGGGCTGCCACTCATCGCTCGGCCAGCGGCCGGGGAACGCCGGATCGCCGCTTGCCAGCAGCGATTCATAGTCGGTCTCGCCGATGCGTTCGCCGGGCGGTGCGAGATGGTCTTCGATGTCGATGACCGCGGGAGGGTTGTCCAGCAGCTCCAGGGCGGCGGCAACCGTCGCGGCGAATTCGCGGTCCACCATCAGCAATTTGCACTCGCCGTGGCGCAGGATGAACGCGATGCCTTCAGGGTCCAGCCGATGGTTGATCGCGTTGAGCACGGCACCTGCCAGCGGCACGCCGAAGTGCGACTCCAGCATGGCCGGCGTGTTGGGCGCCAGCACCGACACGGTGTCGCCCCGCTGGACGCCCCTGGCGACCAGCGCCGACGCCAGGCGATGGCAGCGCTCGCGCGTCTGCGCCCAGGTTCGCGTCAAGTCGCCGTGCACCACCGCCACGCGGTTCGGATGCGCCAGCGCGGCGCGCTCGAGAAAGCCGAGCGGTGTCAGCGGCACATGGTTGGCCTCGCAGCGGTCGAGCCCCTTTGCATAGGATTGCGCGCTCATGTCCTTGTCTCCTTCGTGCTGTCGTGGAACGTCGTGAATGCGGAAACCGGCTCCCGCTCGGTGACCAGCGAATTCTCGATGGAGGACTCGTCGGCGTAGCCCAGGCTCATGCCGCAGACGAGCATCTGGCCCGCGGGGATGTCCAGGAATTCGGCGATCTGGCGATGGAACTTCAGGAACGCGGCTTGCGGACAGGTGTGAAGGCCGCGGCCGCGCGCGGCGATCATCACGCTCTGCAGGAACATGCCGCAGTCCAGCAGGCTTCCTTCCTGCAGTGCGCGGTCGATCGTGAAGAACAGGCCCACGGACGCATCGAAGAAGCGGTAGTTGCGCCCATGCTGCAGGTGCATGCGCTGCTTGTCGCCCTTGGCAATGCCAAGCAGACCATAGAGGTCCCAGCCCACCTTGCGGCGCCGCTCCAGGTAGGGGGAGAGCCATTCGCGCGGGTAGTAGTCGTAGGGCTCGAGCAGTTCTCCCGATCTGGCGGGATCGTCGTCGAGCGCCGCGATCGCAGCGGACAGGCCGGCCTTCGCGGGCCCGGTCAGCACGTGCACATGCCAGGGCTGCATGTTCATGCCGGAAGCGCTGTAGCGCGCGGTCGAGAGAATCGCTTCGATCTCTTGCTGTGGCACCGGCCTGGGCAAGTAGGCCCTGATGCTGCGCCGCGTGGCAATCGCCCAGTCGACTGCGCCTTGCAGTGCCTGCGCGTCCAGCGGCGGCGCCATCATTCGGTTCATTGCGGGTTTCCTCGTTGCCGGATTGCCGAAGAGCTTAGTTCCGCAAGGATTCGATGCCCATGCCCGCAGGCCTCGATCTGGCCGGGGCTTCCGGGCATGCGGATGCGGCTTTGGGGGGCGCCGGGCGCCCCGGGCTCATTCCCGTGTGTGCGCAGAGGAGCGGTAGCTTCCGGGGCTCACGCCCGTCCATTTCTTGAAGGCGCGATGAAAGGCGCTGGGCTCCTGGAATCCGGTGCGGGCGGCGACCTCGGCCACCGTCAACGAGGCGCTCGACAGCAGGTCGATCGCGATGTCCCGCCGCAGATCGTCCTTCACGCGCTGGTAGCTCAGCCCCTCCTGCTGCAATCGGCGCTGGAGCGTGGTGCCGGAGACGCAGAGCTCCTGCGCGAGCTTCTCCAGTTCGGGCCACGCATCGGGCATCTGGCTGCGCAACCGGTGCCGCACCTGTGCGCTGGTGCTCGAGTCATTGCGGTACTTGACCAGCAGGTTGGCGGGCGCGGCCCGCAGGAAGGTGTCGACGGTCTGCGGAGATTCCGCGATCTTCAGATCGAGCAGCTCACTGGCGAACGTGATGTGCGTGGTCTGTGCGTTGAACTTCACGTCCTCGCAGAAGCGCGTGCGGTAGTGGCTGTCATCGGCCGGAGGCGGGCAGCGGAACCGCATCTCGCGCAGGGGAATCCGCCGGTGCACGAGCCAGCATGCCAGTCCATGGACGAGGATGAACCAGGTGCCGTAGCCGAACAGCCGGCGCAGCACGCCACCGTCGTGCAGGATCACGCGCGCCTCGTCGGCCGATCGCACCAGCTCCCCGCGAAAGTCGTCCAGGGTGGCGTGAAGAAAGCGGAGGATCCGGCGCAGCGCGTGCTCCAGGTTCTCCGAGCTGACCGCCGCGCGCGTCATGAGCGCATAGCTTCCGCGGCGCAGCCCGTGGCTGTCCAGCCCGAAGAACTCGTCATCCATCAGGTCGGCCAGGGCCACCCACATGCGCGAGTAGGCGGCCGCCGAAATGCGCGCACGCGGCGCGTTCAGCAGATCGCGGTCCAGCCTGGCGATCTCGAGCACGCCGCTGATGTCCATGTTCCTGAGCGCGGCGGCGCGAAGCGCCTCGTGCACGAGCTCGATGGAAACGGTGCCTTTCAGCCCTGCTGATTTCATGCGAACTCTCAAACAACGGGATGGAACACTAGCGGCGGGGCTTCCAGTTCGAAACGGCCTGAAGGAAGGCACGCGTTTCCGCGCATAGGCTCGGTGCGGCCCGGTGGCATGTAGCTGAGCTTCACGACCACCGTGCGAGTGGCCGGGTCGACGTACGTGAACTGACCCGGCAGACCCAGGGCATGGTACGCGCCGGTTTGCGGAAATGTCCACCATTGATAGCCATAGCCGCCGTTCGGCGAGTTGCTGCCGGGGCCGAAGTGGACGGAGTTTGCACGGTCATACGGGTGGAAGCCGGGGAGCTTTCGGGCGTTCGTTCGAAAAAGTGTACCGGCAGGCCGGTTCAGGCCACTGGCGAGTGGACCGCCTCGGCGAAAGCGCGGTGGTCGACCTTCTGTCCTGACGGCAACCCAGAGCGGGTTGCGCCGCGGGCTGCGAAGCGTTGTGTTTCTCTACTGGCTCAGCATCGAAGTACTGTTTGTCGAAGCCGACGACCTTCGAGTGGCAGGCGCCTGTTTCAAGCGGCTCGCGACCGCCTGATCTCAGCCAGGACCAGAAGCGCCGCGCCTGCAGTGATGGCGCAATCGGCCACGTTGAAGATGGCGAAGTCGTAGACCTCGCGCCAATGAAGATGGATGAAGTCGACCACGTGCCCCTGCCACGAGCGGTCAATCGCATTTCCCAGCGCGCCGCCGAGCACAAGTGCCAAGGCCGCCCTGAACAGCGGCGTCCCGCCGGGCTGCACCAGCAGTTTGAAGATGAACGCCGCCGCCGCGATGGCAAGTGCTGTAAACAGCCATCGCTGCCAGCCCGAGGCGTCAGCCAAGAAGGAGAAGGCAACGCCCCGGTTGTGCGCCAAGACGAGATCGGCAAAGGGCGTGATGGGAAGGATTTCGCCTCCGCGCAGGAATCGCGTGGCGAGCGACTTCGACACTTGGTCAAGCAGAACAACCGCGAAGGCAATGCCCAGATAGGGCGCCAGCCGGGCCGCCACGGCAGATATACCGTCGCGGTGCCTGTCAGCAGACACGATGATCGTCATGGGGGTTCCCGTTGATGTTGTGGGGCCGGGGCCCCTTGAGGTGCAAACACTCGTGCCGCCCCGACAGTCGATCGCCACCGGCGCGGTTCCAGGCGGTATTTTCCCGTATGAGCGCGAGCCGACGAGCGAGTTCCTCCAGTTATCAGATGCCAAGGAGGCACCTCGCGACAAATCTCGACCTGGTCCGTTTAACGATCGGACCGCTCGACGACGACCTCGCTTAACTGGACCACCGGCACGATGTCGGTGTAGTTGGCGATGTCGCCCCTGATCTCGGCGCCGTGCTCCTGGCTGGCGGCAAGGTAGCTTTCGGCCGAATCACAGATGAACGCGCACATCGCCACGAAGGCGGGCGGTGAACCGGGTGCTCGGCCGGCCAGGCCTTTTTCGACGGTGTAGTAGGCGCAGGCACTGCCCAGCCTGGCCTTCACCATCGGCATGTGCCGGTCGCGGTAGTAAGCGTGATCGAAGCGGGCGCCTTCGGTGTACGGGTACATCACTGTGACTTTGATCATTCGGTTCTCCTTGTCATCAGACATCCCACCGGTTTCAAGCGACAGGACGATCGAAGGGGGCTTAGCTGCGGTAAGACGAGGGAAAGGTTGCCGAGCCTGGCTCGGCAGGCAAGCGCAGAGCGTTTGCCAGATAGCTGACGGTGCGATAGAAGCCTGCCAGCATGAGCAGCTCGAGAATGCCCTCGTCGCTGAACGCCGTCTTAAGCGACTGCCATAGGGCGTCGTCGACAGTGCAGTTGGAATGAAGCATGTCGCAAAGCTCTAACAGCAGCCTGTCCTCATCTTGCCAGCAGGTATCTCGCGGTTGTCCGGAGGCGAGCGAAAGGACTTGGGCTTCATCAAATCCGGCGTGCGATGCGAACAGTGCGATGTGGACGCCCCATTCGTACTCCGATTTACACAGCGCCGTGGTGCGCGTGATGACGAGTTCGCGCTGTCGCAAGGTTAGGTTTCCACGGTCAAGCAGCCCGCCCGCGAAAAACTTCTGGAAAAGGCGAGGGTCCCTCGCGAGCGTGGTAAACAGCACCAGAGGCGGTTTTCCACGCATGAGGCCTTCAAGCGAAGATTGGATGCCGGCGGGGAAAGGTGGCTCCGCAGGAGCGATACGAACAGTCATGGGTTGACCTCGAGCATCTGCTACATTTTCTAAAGCATTGCACTTTATCCACGTTGCTTTGAAAAGTAAAGCATGGCTGTTCTAAAGGTTGGCGCCCCTGTGCGCGGTTCAAGGACCGGCCGCCCCATCATGGTGGCTCTGGACCTACTGGGTCGAAGGTCCACGCTTCGGATTCTTTGGGAGCTCCGCGCGGAGCAGCTGACGTTTCGCGCTCTTCAGGAGGCCTGCGAGACAAACTCCAGCCTGTTGAACACGAGGCTCGCAGAGCTACGAGCGCTTGGTTTGGTTACGCACGACGAGGGAGGCTACGGACTCACCGATGAGGGGCGAAAGTTGAATGCAGCGCTGACGCCTTTGAGCGACTGGGCGCGTCAGTGGAAGCCCCCGGCGCGCTGAGTCGCGCGCCTTCAATGCGTGGGGTCTCGGGCGAAGCTAGAGGCGGGGTGTCGAGACCGGATGCATCGTCTTCGCGATCCGCGGGATTCGCATCACCCGCTTGAGGTTGTACGTAGCTCAAAAGTGGCGCAGGGTCGAAGCTGAAGTCTGGACTTATGCATGGGCCGGCAGTCGCATGTTGTTCCGAGGTCAGCTCACTTGAAAACCACGGCGAGTGCATCTTCGAAGGCCGGAAGATCGACGGCCACATGGGAGGTCGAATAGGTTTTCTCCACGATCTGGAAACCGGAGTAACCGCGTTGCAAGAGCTTTTGATAGACCGCATCGACCGGCTGATAGTTGCACTGGGTGGTATCGCCGCAGCGTGCAAGGATCAATGTTGCGGGAAGTGCTTTGTCTTTCCGCACCTCGTACATCTTCTGCTCATACGTATCAGTCTCCGCTTGCTGATATCCGTACGAACCGTCGAAGGAGAGGAAATGCGAAAAAGTGAGGGTGGTGCCGGCGCCTTCCAGAAAGAGGGCGTAGCCAGTCATGCTTCCGCTGAGTGAATGTCCTGTCAGGATTCGCTTCGTACTGTCCGCCCGATACTTCGATTCGATGAATGGGACGAGTTCCTTCGTCAGAAAGTCGTGGTACGGCACGGCGCCCGGAAAAGTGTAGTCCGTGCTTCGGCGCGATGTGCCCCCGATGCCGACCAGAACCGCATCGATGCCTTTGCGTTCAAGGATGCCCCTCAAGTTTTCGAATCGCCCGCTGGGCGCATTGACGGCGTCTCCGTCCAGGGCATAGATGACGGGATAGGCCTTGGTGCTCCCGCTATAGGACGCGGGGAAATAGATGGTTAGCTGGTAAGTCGCACCAGTCTCAGCCGATTTGATCGAATCGGAGATCGGGCGACCGGCCGCTGACGGCGCTGCCGCGGGTTGCGTGGCCGATGGAAGCAGCGGAGCAACCGCACCACTGCCGCCTCCGCCCCCGCCTCCACCGCAAGCCGTCAGTCCAAGGACAAGCATCCATCCCACTATGAATAACAGTGAACTTTCTCGCATAAACGACGTTCCCACTCCTGTTGACAATCCTTGCGACTGAATTCCAGTTCCACGAGCGCCGAGATCAGTTGGGGCGCAAGGCTCGCCTGAGCGTCTGGAGATCGATGGTCATATCGCGCTTTCGATGTTGTTCTTCTTGTGCTCTGGAGCCAGCCACGCGGCAAGCCCGTCTCGGCGCATGCACTCGGCCAGCGCGAGCTGCAGTCGCGCGCCTTCGTGCAGGTCTTGTTCGGTGGTTTCGTAGTGCATCTGGTTGAGCGCCTGGCCCTCTGTTTCGCCCATGCCATGCAGCGCGGCAATACGGCCGGCCAGGTCGGACGTTTCTTGCGGCTTGAGGCGCGTGAAGGCCTGCCGCAGATCGGGCAGATGCGCCACGAAAGCCTCGGCATCCCAGCCCTGCACCAGGCCGTCGAGGCCTTCGAGCAGCGCGGGCAGGCGCAGCAGCAGTTCAGGCGCCGCGGCCATCACCCCGTTGAGAAAACGTACCGCCTCGCGCGGCTCTGCGCCCGCGCCGAAGCGTTGCCGCACCACGGTGTCGAGTGCGTTCTCGTCCCAGTGTCCATCGAGGTACAGCAGGGCCGAAGCAGCGCCGGCCACCGCGGGCGCGGCCGACGCACCGGTCGCGAATCGTTCGAGTTGCGTACGCAGCAGGTCGAGGTCGATGGCGCCGTCACCGGCTTCTCCCGGTTCGCCTTGGAGCGAGGCCAGCAGGCGCCCAAGCTCGCGCAGTGAAAGCAGTTGCTTCACCGCGCCCGCCTCAGCTTCTTCCGGGCACCCGCCCACATCGGGCAGCAGGAACAGCGCCGCGGGCCACACACGCTCCAGCAGGCTGCGCAGCTGCGGATGCTGCTGCACGCCCAGCGGCTCTCGCGCACGCCAGAGCGTGACGAGCCGATGCCCGCACTCGACCACCGAGCCGAGCGAGGCATCTTCGTCGAGGTGGGTGGAAAGCATCGAGAGCAGCTGGGGCAGGCGCGATTGCAGCCCGACCATGCAGGCGCGCAGCAACAGCGCCACGGCCGCGCTCGCGCTGCGTCCGCGGCCCTCGTCGGACAGCGCGATCTCTTCCTTGCGCAGCTTGGCCATGCAGACGGCCTCCACGCTGGCGCCATCGCCCGCCAGTTCAATCAGCCGCGCCTCCACCAGCGGCGACCAGGCGGCGCGCCACTCTTCGAACAGCAAATGCAAACGGCTGTTGCCAAGAAAATCCGGCCCCGCGAGCCAGGTGCCGAGCCCCGTGTCGAGGTATGTCATGGCATGGAAGAAGCGGCTGCGCTCGCGGTGCGAAGGCTTGCGATAGAGATCCAGCCGCGCGATGCGCGCAGTACTGTCGTCCAGCCGCACGCCGGCCTGGCGGGCGAGCCTGCGCGCGTCCTCGATCAGCGGCGGCGAGCCTGCCGAAGGCGGCACGTCGCCGATGCGCGTGCCGCTCAAGAAGTTGCGCAGGTCGGCGGTAAAGCCGCGCGTTCCTTCGTCGATGGCGCCTTTGATGAAGCAGGAGCGGATGGCATCGAGCAGGTCTTGCCGGCCCGGACCGGCATTGCCGCGCAGCGCCGCGAGCCGCATGGCCTGCGCGGCGGCGGCCTGCACCAGTGCTGTAGACACCGCATCGGCATCGTCCTGCGCGCGGGTCTGGCGCGCAAAGCGGGTCAGGCTGTCGAGCGCCACTGCGGTGAAGGGGTCGGCCTCGCCGGCCTCGAGGCGTTCCCACACCTGCTGGTAATAGCCGGGCGACGGCATGCCCGAGGCATAGCCGTTGAGCGCGTCGAGCCGCTCGAAGCTGTAGCGGATCAGCCATGCGTTGTCGGGTGCGTCCTGGCCGGCGGGCGCCTTCGAGGGCTTGGCCTTTTGCCACTGGTTGACCAGCTCGAGCGTGTGGAAGCCGCCGGTGACGACCACGATCGGCCCCTCGACCTCGTTGCGCCAGCGACGGATGTGCGCCGCCATGTGGCGCTCCCGAGGCAGGCTGAGCTCGGCCTCGAGCACCTCGGGCTCGTAGTCGAGCCGCGCCATGGCGCACCAGCTGAACACGTCGGAAAAGAAGGCGCGCCAGTGGCCGAGAGCGGCCGACGTGCGCAATTCGAACAGGCGGTCCCACAGCTCCTGGTGGTCGACGCAGCCGAGCCGGGCGGCCATGGCGTTGAGGTAGCGGCTGTGCGCGAAATGGCGCTCTTCCATCAGGCTGCGCGCGGCGTCGCGTGCATCGCCTTCGTCGCGATGCCAGGCCTTGTCGCTCCAGGGAAGATCGATCAGCCCCAGGCGTGCGCCCAGCGCTGCGCCTTCGCGCACCGCAATCCACTCGGGGCTGTAGTCGCAAAACGGAAAGAACGACGTGCGCGATTCCGTGCGCGTCTTCTCTTCCGAGTCGGAGTCATCGACCGGAGCCTGCCGGGTGCTCTGGCACAGCCATGCAACGGGGGCGGTGGTTTGCGGGTGCTGCAGCAGCGGCAGCAGTGCGTCCAGGTCGTCCGGTCCTTCAATCAGCACCGCCGCCGGCCTGACCTCGCGCAGCAGCGCCCTCAATGCGAATGCACAGGCCGGGCTGTGGTGCCTCACGGGCACGAAGAACACGCCCTCGCCGTCCTCGCCGAACAGCCGGCCGCGCGCGGCCTCCAGCCCGGCAGGCAGAACGCTGCCGGCTTCTGCAACTACTGCCACAGCGCGCGCGCCGCGTCGTGAAAGGTCTTCCATTGCGCGTCGCGCTTGCCGCGTTCGCGCACGACGGTGTCGAAGTAGTGGCGCACGCGCTTCACATCGTCGGTGCTGTCCTTCAACACCACGCCTTGCAGCTGGCCCGCGATCTCGCGCACGGTGAGCCGGCCGCCGTTGAAATGGCGCGCCTGCAGGGCCGCCGCATAAGCCACGTTCACGGCCTCGGCCGTGGACATCACGGCATCGAGGCCCTTGATGGCGGTGCCGTCCTGCGTCTGGCCCGCGCGCAACTCCTGGAAGGTGGTCACCAGCAGCGCCACCACGTCGCGCGGCACATCGACCGGCGACTCGCCGCCACCGTCGAGTTCGCGCTTCAACTGGGCCATCACCAGTTCGACTTCGAACGAATGGTCCCGGATCGGCTTGACCGTTTCGAAGTTGAACCGACGCTTCAAAGCGGACGACATCTCGTGCACACCGCGGTCGCGCAGGTTGGCCGTGGCAATGATGTTGAAGCCGCGCTGGGCATAGAGCCGGGCATCGTCGCCCAGTTCTGGAATCATGAGTTGCTTGTCGCTCATCAACGAAATCAGCACGTCCTGGATCTCGGGCGGGCAGCGCGTGATTTCCTCGAAGCGCACCAGCTTGCCCGCACGCATGGCCTGGTAGAGCGCAGAAGGCACCAGCGCGCGCTGGCTCGGCCCCTCGGCCAGCAGCAGTGCGTAGTTCCAGCTGTACTTGATGTGGTCTTCGGTGGTGCCGGCGGTGCCCTGCACCGTGAGGCCCGAATCACCGCTGACGGCGGCTGCAAGCAGCTCCGAGAGCAGCGACTTCGCGGTGCCCGGCTCGCCCACCAGCATGAGGCCCTGGTGGCCCATGAGCGTCACGATGGCGCGGTCGACCAGCGGATCGTCGCCGTAGAACTTGCGGCTCACCTGCAGCTTCTCGTCGCCGAGGATGAAGCGCCGCACCGCGCGCGGCGAGAGCTTCCATCCGGTGGGTCGTGCATCAGTGTCGGCCGCGTGCAGCCGCGCGAGCTCGTCCGCATAGCGCGCCTCGGGGGCAAGGCGCACGGCCTGGGTCGCGGGGGAAGAAGACGGTGATGTGCCGGTGCTCATGATGATGTTGCTGCTGGTTTTTCTGCGGGTCGGCGCGGCGGGCTTACCACGGCATCTTCTTTTCCCAGCCCGCGTCGAACCCGGCGCAGGCCTGGGCAATGGCCAAGTAGTCGGCATAGGCCTCGGCCAGCAGCACCGGCGGCACGCTCGACAGCGGCAGCGCCCGGTCGCTGTAGCCGCGGGTCTTCATGTCCTCGAAGCCCAGCGTCTTGAGCGCCGCGGGCACGTTCTCCTCCGGCAGGGTGTTGCCCGAGAACTCGATGGCCACGCGCACGCCGGCCGACGAGAACTCCTTGGTGTACTGGTAGAAGAAGCCGCCGTCCTCGGCCTGCGCGCGCTGGTAGCCGAGCTTGGCAAAGCTGCCGCGCAGCGTGAAGGTGTCGCTGATCCAGCCCAGCCGGTCGTTGATTTCGCTCACCGGCTGGCCCTTGTCGTCGATGAACGCGACCGCCGGCGGCTTGCGCGTCATCTGCGCGAAGAGCGGCACCAGCTTGTAGTCCTTGAAGTGCCTGTTCCACGCGGCCGCTGTGCCTTCGTCGACCAGCGAAGCGTGGCCCAGGCGCAGCTGGCTGTCGGCCGCAAGCTCGACCTCGTCGTCCTGCGTGTCGATCAGGCTGCCGTCCTCGGTGGGCCGGAAGCTGCCGCGCACCGCGCCTTCCGCATCCAGTTCGAGCCACACGAGCCGCTGTATAAGCCGCCCGGCAATCGGGTGCCGGTGCAGGTATTCGCGCCACTCGGCCTGCGGCCAGATGCGGCCGGTGCACATGGCTTCGAACAGGCGCGCGGTCTGCAGGTCGATGACCTGCTTGAGCTCTTTCTTGCTGGTCGAGAACTGGGCCTTCGCATCCTTGATGAGCACGGGGTCGTCGTTCTGGCGCGGCTCGGGCAGGGCCTTGACGATCTTGCCTTCCGGGTTGCGCAGCTCGGGCTTCATCGCGGCGTCGAGCACCACGGTGAAGATGCGGTCGCCATACGCGAGCTCGAGCTTGCCGGTGTCGTCCAGGCCCGCGGTGGGAATGGTGCGGTCGGCGAGCTGGTCCTGCGTCCAGCCGTTGCGGTCGGCAATCTGCTGCACCAGAGCGCGGGCCTTCTCCTGGACCGAGGCAGTGCGATAGCGGCGCGATATGCCCAGCAGCAACTGGATCACCACCGGGTCGTTGCCCGGTGCCACGCCTTCGAGGATGGCTTCGATCTGCGAGCGGCGCTGGTAATGGTCGCGCATGTACTGCTGCAGCGGCGTGACGACCTCGTGCCCCGGCGCATGGGCGGTCAGGGCAAGCGTGCCTTTTTCGCCGATCGCGCTGCCGAGGTATTCGCTCATCTTCTCGCGCTTGCACTCCTCGAAGACCTGCTCCTGCGTCTTCTGGAAGTCGGCTTCGTAGTACTGCTTGTGCTCGGCCTTCGCGTTCTGGTAGCGCTGCTGGTTGCCCTGGTAGCGCTGCGGTGCATGGGCGTTGGCATGCGCAATGCCTTCGTCGAGCGTGGGATGGCGCGTGTCGTGTGCAATGAACTGGCGCAGCACCAGGCTGCCGACGGCCTGGCGGCTGGCGGCATCGAGCAGGCCGAGGTAGCGCGTGAGCAGCGCATTGCCGCCCGGCTCCTTGAGCTTGCAGGCGAGCACCACCCACCAGCGCACGATCTCGGGTTCTGCCGGGCTGCCGTCCAGCCATTTGCAGGCGGGCAGCGCGTCGAGGGAGAACCACGCAAGGCCCGCCGGGGGCTTGGCCTTCAGGCCCTTCTTCGCCTCGGCCAGAAGAATCGCCGGTGCCAGACGCGCGGAGATGTCGTCGCCCAGCGCCTCGAGCGCCGTGAGGTAGGCCGCGCGCACGGTCTCGCGGGCTTCCTTCTCGAGCGCCTTGGTGATGGCGGGCACGGCCTCGGCGTACTTGAGATCGGCCAGCCAGTTGGCGGCCTCGATGCGCACCTCGCTCTTGGTGGCGCCGAGCGACTCGACCACGCGCCGGCCGATGTCGGGCAGCATCGACAGTGCCTTCTGCGCGGCTGCGCGGTGCGTCTTGCCTTCGCCGAGGGCCAATTCCATCACCCGCGGCAGCCAACGTGCCTGCACGGTCGGAAAGACCGCCAGCGTGCGCAGCGTGGCGTTCAGGTCGAGCTGGGTCTGGCGGCCTTCGCGCTTTGGCGGCGCGACAAGGCCCAGGCCTTCGTCGATGTACTCCGGGTGCTCCGCGAAGAAGGGCCACACGCGGTCGGCCGGCAGCACGTCCACCGCCGAGGCCTGGTTCCAGTATGGAAAGAGCGCGGTGTGCGCCACATCGTCGATCGGCATGCCGGAGCGCTTGAGCAGCTCGGCCAGCGCGCGCAGGTCGACCGAGCCCACAGGCTGGCGGCCGAGCCACTTGTGAAAGCCGTCGTCGAACCAGAAGCTGGTCCAGTGGCGCGACACGGCCAGCCAGCGGATCAGGTGCGGCATGCCGAACCCCGGCATCGACTGCAGGCGATTGCCGAAACCCACGACCTGCTGCAGCTGGCCGTTCTTCGCGCGGTTCTGGTCGTTTTTGCTGCCCTGCCCATTGAGCACGCGCACGGCCACGCGCATGTCGTCGTCGGTGAGCTTCTTGTGGGCGGCGTAGTTGTCCTGGCGCCACTTGTACCTGTAGGTCTGCTTGGAGGCCTTGTTCTCCTCGATCTCGGCCTCGGCCGCGACGCGGTTCTTCTCGAGCAGCTCGATGCGGTTGGCAATGAGCAACTGCACCGCCTCTTCACCCAGCGGAATGTCCTCGAAGGGTTGCCAGGCCGGCGGCTCGGGCAATTCGAGCTCGCCCGCGTCGCCCGCGGCGTCGAGCCGCGACATGGCCGAGCGGATGGCCTGCTGCACGGCCTTGCTGGTCTCGGTGCCGGCCGCCACGTCGAGCAGCGCGCGCGCGGCGTCACCCGGCAGGCGCGCAAGCAGTTCGGCGGCCTGCGTGCGCTGGGTGGTGTCGCCGTCTTTGAGCAGTTGCCCCAGGAGTTTGAGCCGCTGCGCCTCGGCAATGCCCTCGAGGTGCGGCGTCGCCTCGGCGCGCACCGTCTTGCTGCCGTCGATGGCCAGGCGCAGGAACAGCGGCGCAAAGTCGTTCAAAAGCGCCTTGTCCTTGCCGATGCGCCTGGCCAGCAGAACGCGGCCCGCGGCCGACAGCTTTGCGGGCAACGCCTCGGTGGCGTCGCGCTGGCTGCGCATGTAGTCGGCAACGGCAGGGGCCTCGACCAGCCCGTCGAGCCGGTCGTGGTACCAGCTGTCCAGTCCCTTGCGCTCGAAGACCTCTTGCAGGGCGATATGCGGATCGAGTCCTTCGTGCGCGAGCAAGGCTGCAATGAGATGCACGTTCCACGCGGGCCGGTGCTTGGCGAGATCGCGCTCGGCAGCGTTGCTGGAGCTGCTCTTGTTGAAGCTCGCGAACACCGCGTCGTTGATGAGGTACTGAAGCCAGTCGGGCACCGGCGCGCCGGGATGCTCGAGCGACTGTCCGCCGTCGGCCGCCGCAAGCAGCTTGCCCAGTCGCACCAGCACGTTGAGCGCAGGAGCAATGGCATCCACGCTGGCGTAGAAGCGGCCACGCTGCTCGAGGCTCTGGTTGCCGATCTTCTCCAGCGCCTTGTTCTGGTGGTTGCTGTAACCCCAACGCAGGCGGCCGGGGGCTCCGAGCAACTGACCTGGCTCGAAGGACTTGGCAGCCTGCAGGTCGAGCAGCACGGTTTCCTGCGTGCCGTCGACCAGGAACGCGGCGCCCTTTTGGGGCAGCTCCTTGCCTGCTTTTTCGAGCGGCTCGAAGGCCTGCTTCAACAGCTGCGCCTGCTCGCGCGTCAAGCCGTTGGCGGCTGCGGTGCCGGCGCTGCCCGTGACGGCGCCCAAGATCTTGTCCAGAAATCCCATGCGTTCTCCTCGTTCTCCTGGGCGCTGATTTTGGCAGTTGGACGTGACGCTTCGGCCAGTTCGCGGCCTGCAGAAACAACTGAAGTCAAAGGTTCTAAACCGGCTGCGCTTTCCTTTGCTCCGGCAAGCCGTCGAGTTCGCCAAGCAATTGGCACAGAAAGCCCAGCTTCAGCAACGGTACCGCGGCCGGCGCAGCGAGGTGCGCACGCAGCGCACTCGACAGCACCTCCAGGCCGACAGAGTTCGCGCGGTCGAGTGCATCGTGCAGGCGCTGCCGCTGCGCCGCGGTCAATGCCATGCGCCCGGTGGCGGCCTGCGTCTCGGCCACTTCTGTCACTGGAGCGAGCAGGCGCGCCGCCAGCGTGGGCGCACCCACGGGCGCCGCCTGCCGCTGCTGCTGCCGCGCCTCGAGCATGCGCAGGATGCGGTTGGCGAGCGAGGTTGTGCGCGCGGCCTCGTCGGCAAAGTCGAGCGACACCGTTTGCAGCGCCTTCTTCGCGTTGCTGCTCAGCACGGCGAGGGGCATGAGTTCGGTGCTCGCGGCAGAGCGCTCGATGCGCACCAGCACCGCATGCACCGGGGCACGGCGCGCGGCGAGGCGGTCGAGGTTGTCGACGCGCTGCCGGTGCTCCGGGCCAACGGGGATGCCAAGCCGCAGCCACCGGCCCGCGTCGTCCTGCACCAGCCAGTCGAGGCGCTGCTGTGCTTCGTCGAGCACCGGCGGGCGCGTGTCCGATGGCCGCAGCAGCACGGCATCGAAAGGCTCTGCCGAAAGGCCGGTGGCGGCGCGCAGGCGCACGCCCAGTTCGGACCAGTTGCCGCAGCCGATCGACTTCAGGCGCGGGTCGTCGGCCGTCCACGCAGGCAGGGGCTGGACACGCGTGACGCCGCCGAGCGCCAGGCGGCCGTCTTCGGCAAGGCGGGGGTGTTCGAGGCGCAGGGCCGCTTCGCACACGCTCTGCGCGGCGCCCGCGCCGGACCACAGCGCGTTTGCGGACCATGCGCTGCTGCGCGTGAAGGCGGTGTCGCTTCCGTCGGGCCGTGCGAGCGAGGCCTGCAGCACGCGCGCACCCGCCAGGTCCCAGAACGCCACGGTGAGCCCGCGCGCGCCGCCGCGCGTCTGCCACCAGTGCGCACCGAGCGGCAGCAGGTCGAGTGCGGCCGATTCGTCGAAGTCGCGCTGGAGCCGGCCGCGCAGTGCCACGGCGAGTTCACCCTCGGCCCGCGCGAGCGCAGCGCACAGCGCATGGATGCGCGCCATGAGCGCGAAGGCGTCGCGCTCCTCGGCGCGGTGGTCGCGCCGCACCAGCAGATCGACCGTGCCGCCAAGATTGCGCAGCAAGGCGGCCAGGCGCGGCAGGCCCTCGCCGCGCGCGGACATGTTGAGTGCCAGGAGGCGCGCCGACGTCAACTCGCTCACGTGCGAGAGGCCGCCAGTGAGCAGTTCTTCCAGCATCGACTCCACCTGCAGCAGGAACGCGCGCTCTCGCTCGCCGAGGCGCACGGTGTCTTCGACCGGCGCGGGCCGCGCGCTCTCGGGCCATGCGAAGGGCTGCCCGTGCGCGCTGCGCAACGCGGCAATGGCGATCAGGTGCACCGCCTTGCGTTCCGCGGCAGGCACCTCGGACACCATGCCCGCATAGCCCGCGCCCGCCACCCAGCGGCAGGAGGCGCCGAGCTCGGGCAAGTCCATGACGAGCGCGCCGCCTTGCACCCGCCATTCGACGACGCTGCTGGCGGCGGCTGCGGCGCGGCGCACGGCCGCCACGCCCGCGGCCTTGAAAAGCGCCGCGGCATCGAGCGCGAGGATTTCCGCGAGCGGGTCGGCACCGGGCGGTGCCTGTCTGTCTTGCTGCTCGTCTGAAGGCGCGCCGCCTGCGCTGCCTGGCGCGGCCGGCTCCAATGCACGCAGCCACAGCGCCGCGCCAAGGATGTGCTTGCAGATGCCCGGTGCCGGGCAGTCGCAGCGCGCCTGCTGCGGGCCGCGTGCATCGAGCTGCACGCGCTGGCCGTCGGCCGTCACCACCCCAGCTTCGGTGCCCTGCTCCGCCCATGCGATCTTGCCCGCCTCGACGTCCTTTGCGGCACGCCGAAGCAAGCCAGGGTTGGCGAGCGTGGCCAGCGTGTCGTCGTCGTAGGCGCGATAGCCGTCGTACCAGGCCATCAGTTCATCACTTCCGCGAGCCACTGCGCGAAATGCGTGGGCGTGAGGGCCGCAACGTGCATGCCCTTGTCGGCCAGTCGCTGCGCCATTTGCCGGTCGTACACGGGATTGGCCGATTCGTCCAGCGCGGCCAGCCCGAGCAGCTTGACGCGCGACTGTGCCATGCGCTGCACCGCGGCCAGGAGCGGCCCGGGCGCGGCGCCTTCCATGAAGTCGCTGATGAGCGCAAACACCGTGCGTTGCGGGTTGCCCACCAGCGACTCACAATACGCCACCGCACGGCCGATGTCGGTACCGCCGCCGAGTTGCACCGTGAGCAGCACCTCGACCGGATCGTGCGCCAGGTGCGTGAGGTCGACCACGCTGGTGTCGAACACCACCAGCTTCACCCGCACCGCGGGCAGCGAGCTCATGATGCCGGCAATGACGGCGCTGTAAATCACCGAATCCATCATCGAGCCGCTCTGGTCGACGCAAAGCACCACGTCCCAGGGCAGGTTGCGCTTCACGCGCGCATTGAAGCGCGGATGCTCGATGACGATTTGCTTGCGCTCCACGTCGTAATGCTTGAGGTTGGCCGCGATGGTGGCGCGCGCATCGAAGTTCTGTGCGCTCTTGATGTGCGAGCGCCGCATGCGGTTGCGCCGGCCGACGAGCGCGTTGACAAAGTCGTTCCTGAGCTTGCGCGTGATCTCGTCGACGGTTTTCTGGATCACCTCGCGCACCGCGTCGCGCATCTGGCCCGACAGCCGCCCGCGCATGCCCAGCAGTGCCTTGGCGAGGCCGGGCGTGGCGTCGAGCGAGCGCAGCACCGCCGGGTCGGAGAGCAGGTCGGTCAGCTGGTAGCGATCGATCGCCTGCGTCTGCATGCGCTCGAAGACCTCTTGCGGAAAGAGACTCCGCGATCGGTTGAGCCAGTCGACCGCGCGCAACTGGCTTGGGTCGAGCGAACCCGGCCCGCCGTTCGGCCGGGCCAGGCCGCGGCCTTCGTATTCGCGGCCGTAGAGATATTCGAGCGCCTGGTCGAGCTTCCAGTCGCCCGCCGAGAACTGCGTTTGCGACAGAGGTTGCGCCGCATAGCGGCCGAGGATCAGGCGCCAGCGGCGCAGGGTTTCTTCGGACGACATGCGCAATGCGTTCGCAAGGACGGGTGGAAGGAACGGTCGGGGAGAGGAGCGCCGGCAGCTTATCAGACGGCAGCGCGTGTCATGCTCACGCCGTCCTTGTCTCTTCCTCATGACCAGGTTTTGCGGGAGCGGCGGCAGAAACGGGCATGTACGACCCGTTGCTGCCCTTGAAACAGTGCAGGCAACGCGAGCGACAAAGGCGCCGAGCGTGTCGCCGTCACCAACAGCGTTGGGGCCACGGGAAATCGCCACCCTGGAAGCTGCCATCGAAGCTTGTGTGCAGGTCGGCCGAGCCGTGCCACCCCCCACAATATTCAGATGGCTTGATGACCAAAGGCTTCGATGCCCACTACAACCCCATTTCTGGCCGCGTGCAAAACAACGTGCGCTATCAAGGCGAGATGCTCGTTCGGGCCCGTTGCCGACCTTCGCTTTGCTCCGAAGGAGACCTCGACCAAGGAGACCGTGCTCGACAAGCGCGCTGCCGACGATCTCACTCCGCGCAGTTCAGCATCCACTGAACACCGAAACGATCGGTCAATTTGCCGTAGTAGTCGCCCCAGGGCTGGACGCCCAAGGCCATTGTGATTGTCCCGTCAGCACCCAGGGCCTGGAAGAGCTTGTTCGTGGAATCTCGGTCGTCCATTGCGAGCAAATGCGCGGAGCCCCGCATCGGCTCGGCGTCGTCGTTGTCTGAAGCATAGAAGAGCAGGTCTGGCCCCTCGAATTTGGCGTGCATGACCTTGCCGCGCATGGCCTCGTTCTTCACGGGCATGCCATCGACTCCGTAGCGCAGCACCTCGACGACACGGCCAAGACCGCACTGCGTATAGAAAGCCAAAGCCTGATCACAGGTTGTGGTGAAGAACAGATAGTTCGAGAGTTGCATGACGGTGTACCTGGATGGGAGTGGGACCACGACACGGTCCGCCCCACCCGGGAGACCACGTCGCTGCCCCCCGGATGTGTCAGGCCGAAGCGGCCCCTTCGCCAAGCTGCGCATTGGTGAAAGCCATCCCAGCAATGCCCCAGGCCCCGTCCACTGCGTGCACTACGTTGACCCATATGCGCTCCTTCGGGTGGTGCGCGCCAGACAGCTCATGAATGATGCTGGTGGCCTCCTCGATGTAGCCGACCTGAACCTCTCGACTGGCGAACGCGAAGGATGGGACCTTCCATTCGACGAAGGCCACGGAGGCCTCCTTTGATCCGGAATACGTGTGCTCCTTCGGCAAGACGTGGATCGAGCCAACGATGTTGGGCGTCATCGCCTTGTTTCCTGCCAGGCCGTGCCACTTGAGCATGGCGTCGGACAGGCGGGTGAAAGCGACTTTTTCCTGGCCTTTGGGGAGAACGCCCTCGGTCAGGGTGAGCGTAAGTGGCATGGGTACTCCAAGTAGAAAGAACGGCGTCGACTCACACGCTGCGATCCGCAGGTATTTCAAGTAACGACCGTTATTCGATAATACATAACGATCGTGTTTTGAACAACTATAATCGTCGGCTTCACTGTCAAAGGAGCCCCATGTCAAGGTCCGAACAGAAGGTGCAGACGCGGCAACGCATCCTGGAGGGGGCAGGTCGCGGGTTTCGCAAGGCTGGATTCGGCGGGATCGGGGTGGACGGCCTGGCAAAGGAAGCAGGCCTGACATCGGGCGCCTTCTACGTTCATTTCGACTCGAAGGCTCACGCATTCCGAGAATCGATTGCACAGGGCATGGCCGAATTGCGAGGCGGCGTGCTGTACTTCCAAGAAAAGCACGGACGCGCTTGGTGGCCGGAGTTTGTGCGCTTCTACCTCAGCGCCAAGCGCACGTGTGACTTGTCGGAGAGTTGCACGCTGCAGACGATGCCGGCGGAAGTGGCGCGGTCGGACGAAGCCTCCCGTACAGCGTTTGAGAAGGCTTTGCGTGACGTTGCACAGGCGATCGTTGATGGTCCCGCCTCACCAAGTGCACCGCGGGACATTGGAGCCGCTTGCGCCGCCCTCTCTTCGCTGGCGGGCGCGGTCACGCTCGCACGTGCCGTTGGGAATGGCGCCTTCGCGGACCAGATCGCTGCAGAAACGGAACACGCATTGCTCGGCGCGCTAGACCGATAACTGTTAGGCATCAGCATCCAACGCCGGCTCCTGGCCGGATCCGCCACTAGCGAGCGGGCGGCGTTGTCGCAACGGGCTTGCCGGTCAACTCTTCGATCTTTGATCTCGTCCGCCGTTCGATCTCTGCATTTTCCTCTGCCGACAGCTGCACTGATCGAGATGGGAGTTCGGCAGGCGACTTTGACCCCTGAACGTTGATGGCAATCACTGCGACCACTGCGAGACCAGCGACGGCGGTCGCGATCCATCCAGGAATGCGGTGAGCACCGCGCCATTTTTCAGGATTAGCTTTTGCAAGATCATGCGCCCATACCCACGCGCTTCCGGAAATCA